>CAZREZ010000164.1:0-6744 GCA_964599115.1 uncultured Bacteroidales bacterium | reverse complement strand
GTAGCATCCCGACAGGGTGCTATGATTTCATATACATTGTTAGTGCCTGCAAATTATTCATTTAAAATCTTTTTTATTCTTGCTTTAATGTTTTCATAAGTTGATGTTAATCTTAGTTTTGCTAATTCGGTTAGCAATGCAGTATGAGCCAAAGCATCACGAACTGGCTTGTATTCTTTTGCATCTCTTGCAATTCCTGCTTCTTTATTTTGGTCACTTGGTTTATCAACAAGATTTGCTAAACCATCCATATCTAAATAGGATAAATCTGATTCCACTTGTCTAAGCTCTATACTTAAATTAGCGATATTCTTATTATTTTCCTCTCTTGATTTATATTTTGTAATCTCCGATTTTGCTCTGTCGGAAAGTTCAATATTTTCTTCTGTAATAAACTTTCTCAATAGGTTTTCTGAAAGGAAGCATTCACCGTAAGAAGAAAAATTGAATTGAGCATCATTAGCTAATTTATTAATCCAATCCTCCACCTTATCGTGATTACTTGATTCTTTTGGGGGTACAAAATCATTCGCAATTGTGCTAAATAATTCTCTTGATTTCCTTTCTTTTTTTGAGATTCTTGGGTTTTCAGAGTCACCATCTTGCCTTAGATCAATTCTCCACTTATCCCAGTCATCAATTATTATAGCAATGATGGATTTCAGTTCTGTTAGTATTTTCTGAAATAAGTCATCATCGGATACAATTCCCTCTCTACTACTTGTAAAACGGTCAATTTCATCATCAAGAAAATTACAATGTATTTGTCCATACAAATAACTTTCAGCAATACGAGCAGAAGGTATATGTTTTAGAAGGTCTTTTTCCCTTAGACGACCATTAACAAATAAATCAATTCCAACTTTTTCTTCGGTCGTTAATATTTTTAAGTTTCGAGGTTTTACAACGGAACCGATAAACCCAGATTTGATAAGGACAGAGTCAATTGTCTTTGAACTTTTCAAGTGTTGATTTTGGAGTAGTTTAGTTAAAACAAAAGGGTCTTTTGATTCGTTGACTTTCCATAAAAACTGTGTGGAATCCGCTAATGAATCAAGATTATCAATAGTTATTGGCTCATCATTGAAGAAAATGTTAAAATTATCATCCAATAAAGAGAATCTAAAATAAAGTGCTATCACTTTCTTCAAATACTCTTCGGTGTTTTTTATTCCATCTTGAATTTGATCAAAATAAACAATTGTGCCTTTATCCAAATCAGCAGAATATTCATTAAAAGTAGATAAATAAACTGTTTCAAGTGGATATTCTTCAGGTATTAGGTCGTCTTCTATTGCTTGATCAAGTCCACTATTATCAATGATTCCACCAACAAATTTAGTACTTGCAGTTTTAGTAATAATTGAAATACGTTCCGCACAAGAAAGGAGAGCCAATTTACCAATCCCTTTTCTTCCTATAAATGGTCTATTCTTATTTGGGGTTTTGTTCTCTCCATCTTTACGTTTTGAATATCCAATCTTTAAAAATTTTGACTGAAAATCACTTTCATCCATTCCACTGCCATCATCTTTTATCACAAGATAGTTTTTTTCTCTGTTTAAATAAATCCAAACATTGTCAGCTTCCGCATCCCAAGAGTTTGAAATTGCTTCTCCAAGAACAGTTATGAAACTCCTATATAGATTTCTTCCTAAATGGTTTAGGACACTAAGTGAAATATTAAAAGTAAATTTATTCATTTTGCTTTATTTGGGTTAGATGCTTAAGAATGCTTTTGCCAATGATATACCCTAAATCAACGGGCACCGCATTACCAATATGCACTCCGATTTTGGTAAGAGCGATTTCTTTTTCGTTTTTATAAAACTTGTAATTTTCGGGGAAAGTTTGAAGTAAAGCAGCTTCTCTAATAGTCAAAGCTCTATTTTGCTCAGGATGCCCAAATCTACCGGTTCCAAAATTGTAGAATTGCGTTGTAATTGTTGGCGAGGGTTCATCCCAACTCATTCTTCCATAAACTGATTTATAAGTAGCACCTGTTTCTTTTTGATGGCAAGCAAGTCTTAAATCTTCACTCCAATCCAGCCACGAACCATTAGGTTTAGAAGCTTTTATTCTTTTGAGGTTTATTTCAGAAAGTTCTATTGTGAAATGTAAAGGATCAGTTTTGGATTTTTCACCATTTTCAAGTTTTTCTAAATGCCCTATTACACTTCTCGTAGTTTTGTATTTTTCGGGTTTTCTTGTTTTGTCTATCAAATTGATTTTCCCATATTTAGAAGCAAGAAGTACAAGCCTTCTTCTTTTTTGAGGGATTCCATAATCAGGGCAATACACATTTCCAAAAGAAACAAAATATCCTTTTACTTCAAGAGAGGAAACGAAATCGCAAAAAATGTCTTTGTTAGACAAGTTGGGAACATTTTCCATAGAAACAATATCCGGATTTGTCTCATCAACTAACCTAATGAACTCATTTAATAGATTCCACTTCCCATTATTTTCTTTTCCTTTAACTTTATTAGAGTGTGTAGAAAAAGGCTGACAAGGAGCACACCCAACAAGAATTCTTATTTCGTCTTGATTCCAATATTTATCAATGAGGTTATTTCCATTTAAATTTGAAATGTCATTACCAATAAAATCTGCTTTATTGTTTTTCGTATAAGCATATTCACAAGTTGTATCTTGGTCTATTCCGACTTTTACTTTAATTCCAGCTCTCTTTAGTCCAAAAGACAAACCACCTATTCCGCAGAAGAGGTCAATTGCTGAAACATTTACAGTGTTATTCATTTATTATTATTTTTTGTTATTCAATGTTTTTTCTTTTTGTTGGTACTAACGTTTGATGGTATGGTGTCGTGCGGGATTACGAAGCTACTTTCCTATCAGTTTACACCGACTTTTTTTTACGAGCCACAAACCTTCGAAAACCTCTGAAACCCGCATGCACTATACCATGTGTTGAACTAAATCCCGCCAAGCGGGATAGCTTTTATTTGCAAATATACGTAAAATGATACTGAAAGGGAGCCGGTAGCTCCCATAAATTTAAATATTAATTTAAAATTCAGTATCATGAAAAGAAATGAACCTACAATAGTTCAAAAGGCTATTGAAACAATTGAAGGCTTTGATCGTGTTTATAAAACACTTTATCAACAAACTGTTTCTGCGTCCTATGAAAATAATCCTAAACAAATAAATATCAGCGAATAACAAATCTTGCAAATGCAGTACTGGGAATATATTGCCTGAATATTAGCAATATGGTTTAAAAACAAAGGATTTAGTGCAAATTAAAAAGAAAACAGTTATGTAAAAATTTGGTAAATCAAAAAACAATAAAAAATACTATAAAATAACCTTCCATAGAAACACTAACCAAAACAACAAAACCTATTCAAAGTCCATAGATAAATAAGCGATCTCGGATTTAGTTCAACATTTGCTTCAAACTGGGCTTTTCAAGCCGTTTGAAGCTTATTTATTGGCACACGTTTTTTACAT
Source organism: uncultured Bacteroidales bacterium (assembly GCA_964599115.1). Taxonomy (GTDB): domain Bacteria; phylum Bacteroidota; class Bacteroidia; order Bacteroidales; family JADFUO01; genus JADFUO01. The sequence goes on along the minus strand of CAZREZ010000164.1, from coordinate 3,267 downwards.
TTATTAACTCACAAATTATTAGTTTCCTAAATCTTCTAAGCAGATTCCTTCAAGTGCATATTTGATTAGTTAAAGAATTATTCATTGTTTGGTCCCTTTTGCCGAACAATTGAAATTTCTAAATCGTCAAAAGAAGCTTTATTCCTAGTAGCGTTTCGGACGGTAATGTCTAATGTGCCCTGATATCCTGGAGGAACCTCATGGGTAATAGTAATTCTTTCCCAATCACCTTTTCGGTCGGTTATGTAGCCTGTATGGTCGTAAAACCCATTATATCCACGCAATTCGATAAAACATTTTTTGTTAGTGGATTTTCTCCAAATGCTTGCAGTAATAAAATCACCTGGCATTACTTCGATCTCAGTGAGTTTCTTTAGTTCTGAGTCATCTTTAGGAACAAATAGTTCTTTTTTCTGTTCCTCATCGAATGTCATTTCTTTTTTATAAACTGTAATGTAATTAGTGGAAAACCATTCTTTATTAATGTTCAACTGATATATCACTTCTCTGCTTGCTTCGTTTTCATATATCTTATTGAGGCGAAACACCGTTTTTGGCCATGACCATTTTTCCAATTGACTATTGATAAATTTTTCTACATCATAATTTGATTTGTCCCGTACATAAATATCTAACAAATGGTGTCGTTTACAGATCATCCAAAAGGGAAGCATCGTATTCCAATCTTCAACCTTTTCGTTAGAATCATTATAAAAATAGTAGGAGGGATATACAGCTTCCAGTTCATTTGCACGATCCCATCTAGTGGTATATCCAGAATATATTTTTCCAAAACATAAAGCAGGTTGCACATAACTGGAGGTTAAGAAAGAGTAATCCTTACCAGAAAAGAGTAAGGTTGGTTGTTTCCTATTTGATAAAAAGGAATCAGTGGGAAGCATTTTTGCAGAACCGTAAGGTGCAAAAATGTTATGGTTGAAAGCTCTGATTACACCAACTACCAAAAATATCAACAAACCCAGTGAAACAATCCATTTTTTATTTTTAGTCCAATTGAGATAACCTCCATCCTTCAATAGTTTAGCCAAGGTGAATAATGTAATAATGAATAGGTAGTGCATAGGTATCGTATAGTGATACGAAAAATGTTTACCGATGACGATGGTTTGAAAAGTATAGGCGCTAGCAATTCCAAGCAGTAAAAACCCCCAATTATTAGTTCGTTTTATTGAAAAATAAGCTCCTCCAATCAGGCTAATAACATAGGTCAATAGAAGTGTTAGCTCTTTAGAAAATAATCGATAAATGTTATTTGTAAAATCGGCTAATGTAACAAAACCCGATTCTCCACTTCCGTATTGGCCCTTGTGAGTAGCAATACCCATAATAAATTCAAGAAATTCATCAAGTTTTGAATAAACCGGTAGGGTGAAAAGATAAAAAAACCCGATGCCTGCAATCAAAAATAATGCCTTTGAACGCCAACCTGTGAAAAGAAGTAAAGGAACAAATACTAAACCAACAGAAGATATTTTAGTGGCTGCCATTGCCCCAACAATCATGGCTAATGGAGCAACATACTTCCCAGTTTCTATAAATGATATTGGTTTATTCTTTCGATAAAGAACAGGGAAAAGATAAGCAACAAAAAGCAGACACAAAATATCGAGTAGGATATCTGGATGGATAAGTCCTGGACTCCATAATCGCTCTAAGATGAAAAGTGGAATGAGTTGAAAACCTATACCAATAAATATATTTTTAGTTACCCTTGTGATTTTGTAACCAACAAAATACAAGGCCAAGGCTTTCATAACAAATAAAATACTTACGCATCTTTTTATATAAAATTCGGGGTGCATTATTACATCATGGGTAATATCACCTTGCCCGGAAAAAAGATGGATAATCTTCAACAATAATCCTGTGAGAACATGCAATGGTGTTCCTGGATTATCATAGTGTCCCAATTCCCAATTCCCATCGGCAATATTCAATCCATTCATTAAATAGATATAAGTTGGGTCTGGGTTTGTAGAGTAGTAATGTGGTAAAAGTGGAAATTTGAAATACTCTAAAACCAGATATACAATGGGCAAAGCTAAAAAGTATATATATTTTGTCTTCATTCGTAAAATGCTATGTAGTTGAACATACCTTCAAAGTAATGGCATTGAGGCACATATTTTTTGCAATTTGGTATATTATCCGTTCCGAAAATTTTCCGACCCAGTAAATCTCTGTTTTTAAAATTTTCATTCTTTCCAATTGGCGTACGAAATGTTTTTTATTATAATGTGCTTGCCAACTAGCGAGTATAGTTACTATTACGTTTATTTTTTCAATATCTGTGTGCTAAGGTAACTATATTTTCCTATATAATTCTACATCTGCTTCAAACTTGGCTTTTCAAGCCGTTTGAAGCTTATTTATTGGCAGCAGTTTTTTTTATTCTCATTTCGGTCCTTGACATGGATGGCTCAGGAAGACCTAAATTACTGCAAAGTCTTTTCATGTTATTGAATTTCCACTTTTCCATCTCTGGATGACAGACTATTTCAATTAGCTCAATGAAGTTTTTAGAGATCTTGTAACGAAAAAATTCTGGATTAGAATCAATTTCTGAAGCTGGTGTTGCTATTAAAAATCGATATTCCTTCTCAAAGTCATATGCAACATCTTTTTTAAAGGAACTGTATTGAGGAAGTTTTGGTTTTTGAAATGGGTCAAAAGGGTTTAATCGTAGATAGTTGATACTACTACATATGAATTTATATTTGGGATAATGGTATGGTTGTAATTCTAGATTCCTCTTGAAATAGTCAATTAAGTTTTGTGCTTTCGCTTTAATTGCTATACTGTCCCGATTTGAATACAAATTCCACATTGAAATAGATTCTCGCTCTGACCTAATCCAACAGTTGATGTATTGGGTTTTCTGTTCATTTAGTGACTCAGTTTCATAATTCTCAAGGGTTTCTTTGTTTCTACGATTATGATCTTCTCTAATTTTTTTATCAATTGATGGATCTGTCATGTTGGTTTTCTTTGCGAAATACCTTTCAGCAATTAGTTTGTATGTAACTCCCTCAAAAGGATCAGGAAATTGATCAGTTCTAGTAAAGTGAAGTTCATTATTTGTTGCTAGGTTGATGAGTTTATGTAAATCTATGTATCTCCATAGAAGGTCTGTTTCATTTATTTTAGATTTTGAGATTTCCTTGAATACCATGTCGAATTAAATTACCGCCAACGGCAGTTTGTCCAAAAAGCCTTCGTTTTATTAGAAATCAGACAAATATAAGC
>CAZREZ010000163.1:0-6751 GCA_964599115.1 uncultured Bacteroidales bacterium | reverse complement strand
TAGCTCATTCAGATCAATCACGGAATCTGAAAGATAATCTTAGTCTGGTTCTGTAAGAAGCTACTTTGCCGTCTTCAATTTTAAGGTCTTGTGATGTAACTTCTGCTATACGTAAATCTTCAAGAGTTTTAGAAGCTCTTTCAATAGCCTTATTAGCTGCATCTTCCCATGATACTTCGCTGGTGCCAATCACTTCAATAATTTTGTAAATACTATCACTCATAATAAAAAAATTTTAATAGGTTAATAATTAAGTTCGTAAATATAGTAAAAATTATTATGGAAGTCAAATTTTATTTTACCTAATTCTGTTCCATATAGGTATAACATATACTTTTATTTATAACTTTATGCTTTTTTTGAAAATGAAAAATTTTATAAAGCCTGCAACTTAAAAAACGTAAAATGAAATTTAAGGGAAACTCAAAAATGTTATCCTGGTTTATTCTTTTAGCCCTTATGATTATTTGGGGAAGTTCTTTTATATTGATAAAAAAGGGTCTTACTGTATTTTCAAGTGATGAAGTAGGGGCTTTACGATTTGTTATTAGTTTCATAGTACTTCTTCCTTTAGCAATCATTAACTTATCAAAAATAAAATCTCATCATTGGAAATACCTTGTTATAATTGGAATAGTAGGAAATGCCGTCCCGTTTTTTTTATTTGCAAAAGCTCAGACTGAAATTGAAAGTTCCATTGCAGGCATTCTGAATTCTCTTACACCTTTGTTTACATTAATTTTAGGAATAAGTTTTTTTTGGCTTAAAACAAAATGGTATAATGTGCTTGGTGTTTTTTTAGGTTTCACAGGTGCAGCCGGATTAATCTATGTAAGCGGAGGTAAAAGTTTTGAATTAAACTTCAGTTATGCTATTTATATTATTCTTGCAACAATTTGTTATGCATTAAGTATTAACATAATTAAAAAATACCTTAAAGATATTGATGCAATTACAATTACTGCGTTTTCTTTTTTTATTATCGGATTGCCGATAATATTATATTTATTGATATATACTGATTTTCCTGTCCAAATAGTCACCGACCCAAATGCTTTAAAAGGATTGGGGTATATAAGTATCTTGGCAATATTCGGAACCGTTTTGGCATTAATTGCTTTTAATCATTTAATTAAAATAACAAGTGTAATTTTTGCCGCCTCAGTTACTTACATGATACCAATTGTAGCATTATCCTGGGGAATAATTGACGGAGAAAAATTTGAGTTCATATATTTATTTTGGATATTAATAATTTTTGCAGGAGTATTCCTTGTAAACCTTAATAAAAAGATAAAAAAACCAAGATTAAATCACTGATAATTAATTTTAGTACCTTTGAATTTCTAAAAAATAATAAAAAAATGAAAATTGCAATCATTGGATTTGGAGCTGCTGCTATCGGATTTATTGAAAGGTTAAAAGATACGGATGTTGAAATTCATGTTTTTGAAAAAAGTAAGGATATTTATTCTTCAAGTATTTCCGGAATACGTGCTGATGGAAAACTGTTTGTTTCAAATGAAATGGGAGGTGATCTTGAAATTGATATTGAGTTACAAAAAAAATTAGTTGATTTCTGGATAAATAAAACACTGAATAAAAGTGTTGAAACCGGACAGTCATTTTCAAATATTGAGTTTTATAAAAAATTTTATGAGAAAGGATTTCAACCTATTGCTTCTGATTTTTACCACCTTGGAACTGAACAGTTAAAAGAAGTTTTATATAATATTTTTCATGAATATGAAGCAAATAAAAACATCCATTTCCATTTTGAAAAACAGATAAATAAAATTGATTTTTTTAATGGTGGTATAAGACTGGATAATAAAAAAACTTTCGATTTTGTTATTGTTGCAGTTGGCAGAAGCGGTCATAAGTTAATAAAAACCATTATTAAAGATTTTCCTGAAATTGTTCTTGACAGCACAAAAGTTGATCTTGGAATACGATTTGAACTCCCCGACCATATCGTAGAAGAGTTGAACAAAGAAATGTATGAATTTAAAGTAAAGTTTAAAAGTAGAACCGGTTATATGGTTCGTACATTTTGTAATAATCCCTCAGGTTATGTGGTAACTGAAAATTATGGTGACTTTACAACAGTGAACGGGCATTCAAAAATAAAAGATAAAAGCAAGAACACTAACTTTGCGGTTCTGACAACCGTTCAATTAACAGAACCTTTTAACGACCCTATCGGTTATGGTTCAAATATTGCAAAATTGACAAACCAGCTTGGTGGCGACAAAGTAATACTTCAAACTTACAGTCATTTTAAAAATTCAAAAAGAACAAAGAACCTGTACCGTGTTCAACCTACATTGGATGAGAGTAATTTTATTTTGGGCGATATTAACTTAGCTTACCCGAGAAGAATTATTGAAAGTGTTATTGACTTTATTGAGAGTCTTAACGAGGTTATCCCAGGAATTTCAAACACTGATAATCTGGTTTATGCTCCTGAAATAAAATTTTATTCCAATACATTTAATAATAATAAATTTAAAAATTTGAAATTTATCGGTGATTGCTCGGGATATACAAGGTCAATTATCTATGCCACGGCTCACGGGTATTTGATGGCGGAAGAATTACTTTAACTGAATTTTTACACATTTATAATTTATATTTATATAAAAACAAAACAATTATGACAAAAAAATTAAAAATTAAAACTACTCTGATTATAATGATAGTTGGATTTTTTTTGGTTTCAACTACTGTTGAAGCTAAAAAGAAAAAGGTTAAGATTGAAAAAGACACAGTCAAATCAGGTATTGTAAGCGGATTAAAATTCAGAAGCATCGGACCGGCATTTGCTTCTGGGCGTATTGCCGATTTTGCCGTTAATCCCGACAATCCGAGCGAATATTATGTGGCAGTGGCTTGCGGACATATTTGGAAAACAGGAAATAGCGGAATAACTTGGGAGCCGGTTTTTGATAATTATGGGGCATATTCAATGGGGTGCCTTGCAATGGACCCGAATAATCATAATGTTGTTTGGGCAGGAACAGGTGAAAATAATCATCAGCGGGCTTTAGGTTATGGAGATGGAATTTACAAAACAGAAGACGGTGGGAAAAGCTGGAAAAATATGGGTTTGAAAGAATCAAGGCAGATAGGGAAGATTCTTATTGATCCACGCAATTCGGATGTTGTTTATGTTGCTGCAGAAGGCTCTGTTTGGGGACCGGGTGGTGATCGCGGATTGTATAAAACTTCCGATGGAGGCAAAAGCTGGGAAAAAGTTCTTGAGATCAGCGAAAATACTGGGATCAATACAATGGTTATGGACCCACGCAATTCTGATGTTATTTATGCCTCTTCCGAACAAAGAAGAAGACATGTTCATACAAAAATTGGCGGTGGTCCTGAAACTGCAATTTATAAAACTACCGATGCAGGCAAAAACTGGAAAAGATTAAAATCAGGTTTGCCATCTGCTGATATGGGTGGGATTGGATTAGATGTCTCTCCTGTAAATCCTGATGTTGTGTATGCAATTATTGAAGCTGCTGACGACAAAGGGGGCTTTTTTAGATCAACCGACAAGGGAGCTTCATGGGAAAAAATGAGTAGTCATAATAGTAGCGGACAATATTATAATGAAATTTATTGTGACCCGAAAGATGTTGATAAAATTTACTCGGTTGAAACAATTTCAAAATATACTGAAGATGGCGGTAAAACATGGAAAAACGTCGGAAATAACAAGCGGCATGTTGATGATCATGCATTATGGATTGATCCTGATGATACAGAACACTTCCTGATTGGTGGTGATGGTGGTGTTTATGAAACCTTTGACCAAGGAAAAAATTATTTATTCAAATCAAATTTACCTGTTACACAGTTTTACCGTGTAGCAGTTGATGATTCCGAACCGTTTTACTGGGTTTATGGAGGCACACAGGATAACAGCAGTATGGGAGGACCTTCAAGAAACACAAGATCTTCGGGCGTTATCAGTGATGAGTGGATAATAACTTTAGGTGGAGACGGCTTCTGGCAGGCAATAGATCCGGAAAATCCTGATATTGTTTACTCAGAATATCAGTATGGAAATATTTACAGATATGATAAAAAAAGCGGTGAAGCAATTAACATCAAGCCGCAGCCGCCAAAAGGAGAAAATACTTACAAATGGAACTGGAATACTCCGGTTATTCTCAGCCCGCATTCAAATACACGACTTTACATGGCAGCAAATAAAGTTTTCAGAAGTGACGATCGTGGAAATACATGGAAAGTGATAAGTGATGATATAACGGCCCAAATTGATCGTAATAAATGGCCCGTAATGGGAAGATACTGGGGAGTTGATGCTGTGGTTAAGGATGTTTCCACTTCCCTTTACGGAATGGCTGTTTCAATTTCAGAGTCTCCCATTCAGGAGGACTTGCTTTATATTGGTACGGATGACGGCTTAATACAGGTAACGGAAGATGCAGGCGAGAATTGGAGCAAAATAGATAAATTCCCCGGTGTACCTGAACATACTTATGTGAGTGATATTTTTGCTTCAAAATTTGATTCTGCGGTTGTTTTTGCTGCTTTTGATAACAGGAAAAGAGATGATTTCAAACCTTATCTTTTAAAAAGCAAAGACAGAGGAAAAACATGGGAATGCATTGCTGGCAATCTTCCTGAAAATGGCACTGTTCATGCTATTGTGCAAGACCATGTTAATCCGAAACTTTTATTTGCCGGAACCGAATTCGGGGCCTTCTTTAGTAATGACGGCGGAGAAACCTGGACACAACTCAAATCGGGAATCCCAACAATTGCTGTTCGTGATATGGCAATACAGGAAAGAGAAAACGACCTTGTTCTTGCCACTTTCGGAAGGGGCTTTTATATTCTTGACGATTATACTCCTTTACGTAAATTAAACCAGAAGATCCTTGATACAACTGCATATATTTTCTCTGTTAAAGATGCATTGATGTATGTTCAGAAAAGAGGAAAATATGCTCAGGGTTCAACTTATTTTACAGCAAAAAATCCGCCTTTTGGTGCAACTTTTACATATTACCTGAAACAAACGCCAAAAACACTCAAGCAACAGCGAAAGAAAAAAGAAAAAGAATTGATAAAGGATAAAAAGCCCATTCCTATTCCAACTATGGAAGAACTAAGAGCCGAAAAAAACGAAGTGAAACCATATCTGATATTTACGATTACTGATGAACAGGGAAATATAATCAGAAAACTTACAAAAAGTCCGGGTAAGGGAATTAACAGGATTACATGGAATTTACGATATTCCGGAATGAATCCTGTAAATATTAAAAATGGGAAATTTAATCCGCTTTCTTCAGGTGGAAATGGAATGTATGTAATGCCCGGAAAATATTTTGTTTCTTTGTCTCAAAATGTAAACGGAAAAATTACCGAATTGGCAGGACCTGTTGAATTTAATACAGTAGTTTTGAATAATACAACTATGCCTGCCCAGGACCGTGCTGCAATGGTTGCTTTCCAGAATAAACTTGCTGAAATGTCAAGGGTTGTTCAGGGAGCAAATAGATTAGCAAATGATTTGATGGAAAAAACACAATATATTAAACAGGCAATCAGCAGAACACCGTCGGCTTCACCTGATATGATGGAAAAGGCAAATAAAATTGAAGCTCAGCTTGAAAAAATTATCTGGTCTTTCAAAGGACAAACACCAAAGGCAAGCAGGGAAGAAAACTGGCCGGCTTTGCCATCAATCAATGAAAGATTAAATTCAATTGTATGGGTGCAATGGAGGTCAACTTCAGCACCAACACAGACTATGATTGACGGCTACAAAATTATTATTGAAGAATTTGAACCTGTATATCAAAATTTGAAAAATATTATTGAAGTTGATTTGAATATACTTGAAAAAGAGTTAGATGCTGCCGGTGTTCCATGGACTCCCGGTCGCCTTCCCGAATGGAAGAAGAATTGAAAACAGAAACTGATTTAAGAACACCGATTAACGATTTTAGATTTACGAAATACAGTTAGTAATCCTGACAAAATCGTCAACTCCGAGCTGCTCGGCTCTTTTACTTAATAATTCCGTTAATGATTCTTTATTATCAAAATGAAAAGATTTTAAAGCATTCCGTAAAGTTTTCCGACGCTGGTTGAATGCGGTTTTTACAACATTAGAAAATAATTTTTCATCGCAGTCAAGCTGATAAGTTGAATTACGATTTAAGCGAATAACACCCGATTTAACTTTCGGAGGAGGAATAAAAACATTTTCACTTACTGTAAATAAATATTCAATTTTGTAAAAAGCTTGTAATAAAACACTTAAAATACCGTATTTTTTATTTCCGGGTAGGGAAGCAATTCGTTCTGCAACCTCTTTTTGTATCATGCAAACAACTTCCGGAATGTTGTTTTTATATTTTAATATTTTGAAAAATATCTGAGAGGAAATATTATATGGGAAATTACCGATTATTGCAAAAGGATTGGAAAATAGTTGGCTTAAATCATACGTTAAAAAATCTGCAAGAATGATCCTGTTTTTATAACCGGGAAATTCATTTTTTAAAAAATCAACCGATTTGCTGTCTGTTTCAATAAAGAACGGATTAAGTTTTTTATCATTTATCAGATATTTTGTAAGAACACCTTTTCCTGAACCAATTTCCAGAATATTAGAAAAATCTCCTGTTAAACTGCCAACAATTTTACGGGCAATATTCTCATCTTTTAAAAAATTCTGACCTAATGATTTTTTTGGTTTCATGAA
>CAZREZ010000162.1:0-6790 GCA_964599115.1 uncultured Bacteroidales bacterium | reverse complement strand
GAATATCAAAGTTCAAATTCGTTTGTTGATAGAGATAAATCTAAAATCGTTAATCTGTGTTCGATATTCGATATTCAAAATATTTATGATGCTTACAAAGACAATATCTAATTAAAACAACATAGCCTGTCCCGATTTTCGGGATTGATTAGTTTTTCTTTTTAAGAGTTTAATCACTTATGCACCCTCCTGATAAACTCCTCCACTTCAGGTATTCCGCCCTGAAAAACGAGGTAACCGTTATAAGGCTCTCTGTCAGTAATTTCATCATTAATTGGGGTTAACATCATCTTTTTTACTTCCTGAGGGTCATCGGTTTGACCCAGCACCCATCCCAATTTGATAAATGCAACTTCGGGCAGCATGTTTCCGGCAGGAATTATTCCTTTAGCCATCATATCCCTTCCTGTGTCATATACAAACATGTGTACATATCCCCAGATTGTTTGTAAGGTCATAAACATGTAAACACCTTTTGCATTAGCCCGTTCAATGGCCGGATATAATTCTTTGTTTACATGACCAAGTCCTGTCCCGACAATAATTATTCCTTTGTATCCCATATCAACCAAATTATCAAGAGTATCGGGTTTCATGCCGGGATAATAATATAACATTGTTACTTTATCACTGAAATATGGCAGAATTTTAACATTCCTGTCTTTACGACGATGGTGATAATTGGTTTTTATCGGAGTAATTTCTTTTCTGCTGACCATTGCAATAGGGATATCGCCAATGGTTCTGAAAGTTGAACGGTAAGAAGAATGCATTTTTCTCACTCTTGTACCTTTATGCAACAAACCATATTCATCTGATGTGGGACCGAACATACAAACCATAACTTCTGCAATATCAGAATGACCTGCTGCGTGCATGGCATGCATAAGATTTAATGCAGCATCCGAACTTGGGCGGTCGGATGAACGTTGTGAACCTACCAAAACAATTGGTACAGGAGAATTTTGTACCATAAATGTAAGTACTGCTCCTGAGTGATGTAAGGTATCTGTTCCGTGCCCTATCACAATTCCGTCAATTCCATTTTCAATTTCTTTTCCTATGGCTTTTGCCAAAGAAATGTATTGTTTAGGTCCCATGTTTTCACTAAAAACAGCGAAAACTTTTTCTGTTTCAAGGTTACAAATATCTGCCAATTCAGGAACCGCTCCGTACAATTCGCCGGGAGAGAATGCAGGGATAACAGCCCCTGTTCTGTAATCCAAACGGGAAGCAATTGTTCCGCCTGTGCCGAATAATTTAACTTTTGGCAAACCCTCAGTATATGGAAATTCTTTTTCCGGAATTTTGTAACTGGCTTTTTTATAGCCGGTTTCTTTCATTGTTTTTATTGTTTCAATATCAATTCCAACATTGTAACCGGTAGGAATTTTCAACACAATATGCTTGTCATCATCATTTTCAGCACGTGGAAGAATAGTACCGTTAAAAATGCCACGAGTGGTTTCAATAGTTGCCTGCCCCCAAACTCTTGTATTATATTTTTTTAAAGTTTCAAGTGCAGCTCCTTTATATCCCTGAAAAAAATCTTCGCTCATTATGGTATTATTTTAATGTATATAATATGTTGGTTATATGTTATGAGTTATTTACTTCGTATTTTCAATTTTCTCAGATAATTCCTTTAAGTCAATATTGCCTATTGCAATTTCACTTAATTCGCCCATTATCCAGTTTGTTTCATTCTTCTTGTTATCAGCGTATTTTATTTCATCAAACTTTTCTTTTAAAAACGGAATATGAGAAAAAATACTTTCTTTTGATGCTTTTTTGAAATTTATGCTTGAAAGAACAGAATCAAAATCCATTTTCGGGTGTTCATAAACAACAGGAATCATTTTCTCTGCAAATTTAAGATCCAGTTTGTTTTTCAAAAGATATCTAAACATAGCGTAAATTATTTTATAATTAAACTCCTCTGCAGTTATATAATGCCCTTCAACAAACTTTAATTTATGTCCGAAAAACGTTCCTGAAAATTTTGGATTTATATCCAGCTCTTTGATAATTCTTTCAATTAGCGGGAAAAGATTCTTTTTAAAAATATAATTATAAGTATCTTCAGGAACATTCCATTTTTTTAATTGAAAATACCTGTCAATAATTTCCGTTGGAAGATTCTTTTTTAAATTTTCAATATGCTCGTTTTCAAGAGGTATTGGCGGGGAATCGGTGTCAGGGTACATACGGTCAGCACCAGGCAGTACTCTTTCAAAAATTGTTGTACCGTTTTCAAATGATTTCCGGGTTTCGTTGGGAACATATTCAAAAGCCATCTGGCATCTTTCCTCAATGGTTTCAAGGGCAGTTTCCATATCTTCTTCCGGACCCCAAAAAATTATCTGTGCATCTTCTTCACCTGAGTTTAGTAATATTCTTATTTTTTTAAAATCATTTTCTAAAATAACCTGTTCAAAAGCTTCGGAATGTGTCATATTCGGTTTTTCAAGACAGGCAATAACTTTAAGTCTGTCGCTGATTTCATTGGCAAACATTTTTCCGGGTTGAGTAAAATGAGAAAGTATTCCCTTGAATCCCGAAAGATTAACAGCAATAATTTTATACTGTTGCTTCCGGGCATTTTTGAGAGATTCATAAGAAAACCTAAAAGAATTAAAAGATTGTGAATTCAGATGCACGTAATTGATTTTCCAGTTTGCGGTATCAGCAATTCTTTTCTTTAGAATTTCTCTGATTTTCAACAATGCCCACTGCCTGAAACACTCGTTATGTGTAAGTTCGGGAATCCATTTAGTGTGAGCAACTCCTTTGATTTCAACACGCGTTCCGCCTCTGCAGCTAACATTTACATCTTCCCTTCCTGCGCCGATACCTGTTCTTACTTTTCCTGTACTTCTGTTCAAAAAACGTATATAATTGCATGCTTCTCTTACTTCTTCGGGATTTACACAATCGGGATAAGTAACAGTTTCAATCAAAGGTATGCCAAGACGATCGGTTTTAAAAGTACGGACATGACCAATATCTGAAATCTCCCGGCATGCGTCTTCTTCTAAACTTAGTTGAATAAGCCTTATTTTTTTATTTTTCAACGGGATTTCACCTTCAACACCTATAATAGCAGTACGTTGGAAACCTGTAGGAATACTACCGTCCAGATATTGTTTGCGGGTAATATGAACCTCTCCCACAATATTTAATTTTGAAAGCAATGAAATCTCAATAGCGATGTCAAGTGCTTCTTTGTCTATAGGAAAAGGCGGAGTATCATCAACCTCGTAAGTACATGTGGTTTCATTTTTTAAGCGGTAAATTATTTCTTTTTTAGTTTTAAATTCCATCAATGCAGTACCGTCATATTCTCCCAATTCGCTAAGTGTAGGACGCATGTGTCTTACAACTTCTGCATCATAATCCTCGCTTTTGTTGTAAATTCCTGCAGGACAATGACAAAAAAGTTTCTCCTTTGTTAATAATTGCTGATGAACTTCCAATCCCGATTTGAAGCCGATTCTATCATAAGTTTCCTGTGTGGCTTCCTTACGCGAAACATAACCTACTGTTTTTTTTGTTGCTTCATAATTTTGCTTAGGATCAAACTTATTTAAATTTTTAGACTTAGTATTATTCTTTTGATTTGCCATATTAAAATTATCTCAAAATTTTATTAAAAAAATAAAAGCCCAAAAGTAAAGATAAAATGAATAACCAAGACGGAAAAAGGATGAATATGCTAAATATTATTTTGATGTCCTACGAGAACTAAACTCAAGGGAGTTAAATATTCAGTATAAATCTAATACAAAAATCCAAACAGCCATAACGGAATTATATTTTTAATACCTGATTCAATATCATCCTTAATCACATAAGCATTTGGTATGTTTTTTATCTGCTTTTGCGATTTGGACTTTCCTCCAACTTCAAAGATGTATTTATTATCAATAAAAAAATCAGCTATTTTGCTGTAATTTACTCTATGATCGTTGGATATTTGATTTATAAAAAACGTCTCTCTGACATTTCCGGTATTAGCATTTTCTTTAGCTATGCTAAATATCAAATTTGTATTATGCAAATATAACTTTTCGGGTTTGCTCATAATACTTATCCCAATATTTTCAGTTCTTAATTGTTTAATCAATAATGATTTTTCCAAATAATTCAGAAAAAGTAAAAGCGTTGGTCTTGTAACCCCGGTTCTCTCGCTAAGTTTGGAAATATTCGGTTTGAACGGAACAGAAGTACTGACTGCATATAGCAGTTTTTTGATTTTACCGATAAGCGCATAATCTATTTTATGAACCGCCGGTAAATCTGTTTCAAGTATGAGATTTATAGTATTTATCATTTTCTCATCATATTCGTCAATTCCCTCAATAAAATAAGGATATGCTCCATGCTTTAAATATTTTTTAAACTCAAATAACGGTTTGAGTTTAGCAAGTATTTCTGAAGAGATATCAGTATGGTTATTAAGTATTTCTTTTAGGGAAAATGAAGGCAATTTTATTTTCGATTCCAACTCAATAAATTCGCGGAAAGACAATTCGTTCAAATTATAAGATACAAGCCTGCGACTCAGGTCTGATTCTCCTTTATAAATTTCAAGAATTGATGATGAAGTAAATACAACCTGCAAACCAGGATATTTGTCGTATATTAACTTTAATTCTCTTGACCAGTTGGAATATTTGTGAATTTCATCTAAAAATAAATACCTGCCGCTATTTTTTACAAATTCGTCTGCCAAATCTATAAGATTGTGTGAATAAAAATACAAATGATCAAGTGAAATATACAATACTGTATGATCCTGTGGCAATCTTTGTGCAATATATTGAAGAATAAGAGTAGTTTTTCCAACTCCTCTCGCCCCTTTTATTGCAATTAAACGATTATTCCAATTTACTTTATCCAATAAATATCTTTTAAAGTAATTCGGTGTATTATTAACTCTTTGCTGTGATTCAATTAATAAATCTTCCATAATTGTAAATATATGTTTACAGTTTATAATGTTTTTTGTAAATGCAAATATACATATTTTATTTTATTTTGTAAACAACTTTTTACAAAATTGAATATTTTTTTTACATACAGGTATCAGCCGGCAAGCGGTTTTAAACCGCTAACCAGCTTTTCTGTTTCTCCGAGGAGTTCCTTTATTAATTTTATTTATACCTCGCAATTTGTCATACTTTAAAAAAAATCTAACAAAACAATTAAAAATTTGTAACGTTAGTGATTGATATGTATTTTTACAAATTATTTTCTTTAAAAATTTTTGAATGAAAATATTTTTCAAACATATTAAATTCATAATTTTTCTAATAACTTTTTCTCCTGTAATATTATTCGCTCAAAAAACCACCAAAGTACAACTTCTGAATTCAAACAAATTAATTGGTGTTAAAACAGATGGGAAAGAATTAAACAGATTAATAGGAGATGTGATATTAAAGCAGGACAGCACAATTTTTTATTGCGACAGCGCCTATCTTTATAAAGGAAAAAACAACTTTGACGCATTCAGTAATGTTCATATTATTGTAAACGATTCTGTGGAAATTTTTGGAGATATATTAAATTATAATGGAAATTCAAGAATTGCCGAATTATTTTACAATGTTAAACTTATTGACAATAAAGCTACACTGACAACAGAACATCTTATCTATAACAGAAACACACAAATTGCATTTTATAATACAGGAGGAAAAATTGTTGATAAAGAAAACCAGCTTACAAGTGTTATCGGGTATTATTATACAAATCAGAAAGAGTTCTTTTTTAAAGACAGCGTGGTTTTAATAAATCCGGATTATATAATGAATTCAGACACACTGATGTACAATACCGAAACAGAAACTTCCTATTTTTACGGACCAACTACAATTAAAGGTGATGAAGATTCGATATACTGCGAGGATGGATGGTATGATACACAGTTTAACATTACACGTTTGAAAAAAAATGCATTCATACAGCACAACGAACAAATAATTATCGGTGACACAATTTATTATGATAAAACAAAAGAGTATGGTTTAGCAATAAATAATGTTGTTTTGATTGACACATTACAGGATGTGGTTGTGAAAGGAAATTTAGCTGAATATCAAAAAACCAATGGTTTTGCATTAGTTACCGACAGTGCATTGGCAATTACAATTGATAATAATGATTCTTTATTTTTACATGCCGACACTTTGAAAATCATTTTTGATACTGCTCATAAAGCAAAATTTTTATTTGCTTTTAATAAAGCAAAATTCTTTCGTGAGGATATCCAGGGATTATGCGATTCGCTGGTTTATAATTTTAAAGATTCTACAATTGTTTTATATAATGAGCCGGTTTTATGGTCGGATAGTAATCAGCTAACCGCCGATTCAATTAAAATTGTTATTGCAAATAATGAAATTGACTCTATGGCTTTATTTAATTCATCTTTTATAATTTCAAGGGATGATACTGCTACTTTTAATCAGATTAAAGGAAAAAATATGGTAGCTTATTTTACTGATAATGAATTGAAAAAAATAACGGTTGACGGAAACTCTCAGACAATATATTTTGTTCGTGAAGAAAATGGTGAACTTATTGGTATAAATAAGGCAGTTTCAAGTAAAATGCTGATTTTTTTAGAAGACAAGCAAATGAAAACCATCACCTATATTGACTTTCCCAAAGAAACACTTTTTCCTGAAAAGGACTTATCACCTAAAGATATCATTCTGAAAGGTTTTAAATGGATGGAAGATAAAAGGCCGAGAAATAAAATGGAGGTTTTTTATTAGTTTCT
>CAZREZ010000161.1:0-6805 GCA_964599115.1 uncultured Bacteroidales bacterium | reverse complement strand
AATTAATAATTGAGATCCTTGCTTTATTTTCTCCTGATGGGAAATATCTTTTTTTTCGAACTGAACGAAATGGTGTAAAAGGAATTTATTGGATTGATGCTAAAATCATCGAAGAATTAAAACCAAATGAATTAAAATGAATAAAAATTAAACGATGAAAAACTCGATTCTTTGCATAACTATTTTAGTAATTATTCTTTGTAATAATTTACAAGCACAAGAAAACTTTCCAGTTTTAAAAGGATCTTACCTTGGGCAGAAACCACCGGGGAATAAAGCCGAACTTTTTGAACCAAAGATATTTGATTCATATTTGTCAAGTGTTCCTGAAAATGTGTTGCCATTTCACAGTGCTATTATATTTTCACCAGATGGCACAGAAGCATATTGGGGTCCTATGATGGGTAATGCAGGTACACTTTTCTCAAAAATGGTTAACGGAAAATGGACATTCCCAAAAAAAATGGATTTTAAACTTGATCATGATGGTCATGATCCTTCATTATCACCCGATGGCAAAAAACTTTTCTTTCTGAGTCATCAACATCCTACAGATGATATAAGAGGAAGGGAAAGATTTTGGTATGTAGAAAAAACCAGTTTCGGATGGTCTGAAGCAAAACCCCTTGATGACGTTGTAAATAATTATCCAACTCATTGGACTTTTTCAATTGCAAGCAACGGTAATTTGTATTTTAACTCAGATGGAGTTATATACCTCGCCAGTTTTGATGGAAGCAAGTATTTGACTCCTGAAAGAATGGATGATGTTATAAACAATGATACAGCTAATGCTTGCCCCTGTGTATCACCTGACGAAAGTTTTTTAATTTTCACCAGATCGCTTAAAAGTTCGGATGATTTATTTATAAGTTTTAAAAAAGCAAATGGAGAATGGACAGAAGCAGTTAATATGGGTGATAATGTTAATACGATTGATGAACATGAAATGAGCCCGAGAATTACACCTGACGGTAAATATTTATTCTTCATTTCAAAAACAACCAAAGCGGGCATGTTTTGGGTAAGTACACAATTTATTGAAGATATTAAAGCCAAATGAATTAAAATAAAAAACATCGATCTGATAAAAGAATTGAAATAGAACTTAAAATCATGAAAAAAATTATTATTACAGGCTTGGCATTAATTGTACAAGTATTGTCAGTATCAGCACAAAAAAAATCAATTTTACTAATAGCCTACCTTCTGATAGCATTAGGAACAATACAAGCCCAAGAAATTTTCAATGCGTTAAGTGCCAACGATCTTTCGAGAGTAAAAAATTTAATCAAAAAAGATGTAACGCTTGTTAATCAAAAAGACAGCGAAGAAAACACCCCACTTCATATTGCTGCAGATAGTGGTTATGTTAAAATAGCTAAATATCTTCTTAATAAAGGTGGTGATATAAGTGCTAAAAACTATAAAGGGAATACCCCTCTTCATATTGCTGCGGAATCAGGCAAACTAGCCATAGTAATGTTGCTCTTAAAAAATAAAGCAGGTATAGATGCTGTTAATTCTCAATTGCGTACCTCGCTTCATTTATCAATAATAAATGCAAAGGATGACATCTCAAAGATACTGATTGAGCAGGGATCTGACATTAGAAAGCAAGATAGAAAAGCGAGAACTCCTCTCCATTATGCAGCGAGATATAATTGCATTGCCATTGCTGAATTACTGATCGCTAAAGGAGTTGATATAGAATGTAGGGATGATTATCAACGAACACCCCTAAATTTATTAACGCTATTGACAACTAATATTGATATGGCCAGCTTACTCATACAAAAAGGCGCTGATATTAATGCTCTGAATAGTTTTGGGAACATGCCATTAAACCATGCGGCATATTATAGCGATTCTCCTGAATTGATCAATTTATTCATAAAAAATAAGGCTCGTTTTGACACAACCCGTAGGCATACCTTTAGTATGCTTTATTCTGCTGCAAGATTGGGATCAGCTGATCTTTTCAACTACATTATTAAAAATGGAGGAGATGATTTATTCAGCAATGAATCTGACAATAAAGTCTTTATGCGTTCTGCATTAAGTGGTGGCTCACTTGATATTGTGAAATTTTTGCAGGAAAAGAATATTCCTGTTAATGTGGAAGCAAATATTTATGGCTGGACACCATTGCACTATGCAGCAAGTGGAAATAAAATTGCTATAATAGAATTTCTGGTAAAGAATGGGGTAGAAATCAACAAAAGAACCAAGTCAGGGAAATCTGCATATAACCTGGCTAAAGAAAAAAGTTATAAAAAATTACAAGAGCTGATTCTTACATTAGGAGGAAATTCAGAACCAAAGAAATTTCCAACTCTCACAGGACCTTATTTGGGACAAACTCCACCTGGAAATGAACCAGAAATATTTGCGCCAGGAATAGTTTCCTCAGAGCATAGTTCAATCACTATTTCTCCTGATGGCCGGGAAATGTACTGGCAATCAAATTCATTAATTATGATGACAAAATTGCAAAATGGACAATGGACAATGCCTGAAATAGTTTCATTTATAGGAACAGCTAAAACTGTATTTAATGATGATGTTCCATTTGTGTCACCTGATAACAAGAAGATGTTCTTTACCTCTCGACGCCCAATAGGTTCATCAAAAGTGAATAAAGAGAATATCTGGTTTGTTGAAAGAACGACCAATGGTTGGTCAGAACCAAAACAGGTGAGTACCGTAGTAAATGCATTGTCATTACACTGGCAGGTTTCTGTATCAAATTCGACTACCTTATATTTTGGAGGAGATAGAGATGACGGTTATGGGAGTGGTGATATCTATTATTCCCGCTTTGTTAATGGTATATATGTAAATCCGTTAAATATAGGTTCAGTTATTAATACCAAAGATGGCGAAGGAAGCCCTTTTATAGCACCTGATGAGTCATATATCCTTTTTTCTAAAGTAGTTTCAGGTCGTGGTAAACTTCATGTCAGTTTCAAATCAAAAGATGGGCAATGGTTAAAACCCATAAGTTTAGAGCCATATATAAAATTTGGAAATTGTCCTATGATTTCGCCAGATGGCAAATATCTTTTCTATTTACATTCGGATGATATTTACTGGGTTTCTGCCAAAATTATTGATGATTTAAAGCCAAATGAATTAAAATAAAAAACATCAATCGATGAAGAAATTAACAATTTTTTTATTAAAATGTATCTTCTTAAAAGATACTAGAGTAATTCTTATAAAGGAATTATTTGACGTAAAAGTCATTTAGACATTAACTAATCAATCAAAAAATGAGTCATGAAAAAATTTAAACTTTTAACATTATTAATTGCTATTACAAATCTATCTTTTATTGTTGAAACGCCTGAAACAGAAACCCACTCTTGTTCATCCTTTATGTTAAAAAGTGGAATAAATGTTATTGCAGGGCATAATTTAGACAAAGGAAAACACGCCCATGGAACTGTCTTTATTAATAAGCGGGGAATAAATAAACAAGGCAAGTCGTGGACTGAATTAGCCTATAATAAATCGGTTCCCAATCCTAAAATTGAATGGACTTCAAAATATGGTTCAGTTACTTTCAATCGATTTTGTAGAGATTTCCCAGACGGTGGCATGAACGAAGCCGGATTGTTTATTGAAGAAATGTCACTTGCAGGTACGAGCTGGCCGGTTGATGACTCAAAACCCAAAATTTTCATGTGCCTGTGGATGCAATATGCGCTAGATAATTTTGAATCTATTGAACAGGTTGTTCAAAGTGCACATGATTTCAGCATTGAAGGTTGGAGTTGGCATTTTTTTACAGCCGATAGTAATGGAAATGCTGCTGTAATTGAATTTCTGGATGAAAAAGTTGTGATATATAAAGGAGATGATTTACCCATCCCAGTACTTGCAAATACAAAATATGAAAAGGAATTAGAAATGATCAAGGAATATGAAGGGTTTGGGGGTACAAAAGAAATTGATTTGGAAAATGATCAGATGCCAGTTTTTAATTATGGTGCTAAAATGACTCAAGAATATGACCCAACAAAATCTAATATGATAGATTATGGTTTTGATATGTTGAAAAAATTTAGCTGGAGTGGTACACAATGGTCATTTGTTTGTGACTTGACAAATTTAAAAGTTTACTTCAAAACACAGCCTTCTCCTGAAATTAAAACCATAGATTTTTCAGCAGTCGACTTTTCTTCCAAAACACCAACAAAAATGCTTGACATACATGCCTTTTTAAATGGTCCAGTTGAAAATTATTTCATGGATTATAGCGAGGAATATAATAAAGGTGCTGTAAAAACAACCTTCCTAATTAGTAATTATGAGGAAGTATTTATACGGTTTGGTAGCAGCATAGAACAAGCGGTTAACAATTTTGGTACTTACAGTGCTAAATAAATTTGTAACACAAAAAATTAAATAATTTATAATTAAACCTATGAATAACAGACGAAAAAACATGAAACAATTAGTTATAACTCTATGCTTATTAGTCATTGCTCTTACTTTCAGTCAATGTGTAAATCAAGATTGTAATACTGAGATAAAAAATCCATACTTAGGTCAAAAAACTCCAGAAAATACACCTGAGGTTTTCGTACCAGAGGTAGTGTCTAGTAGTGAAAACTTTGAGATTGGATGCACATTTTCAACGGATGGAAAAGAGTTTTACTTCGGCAGAACATTAGATAAAAAAGCAGTCACTTATGTAATAAAAAATATAAATGGAGTATGGACATCTCCCGAAGCACTCAAAATTTCAGATGCTCAATACTTTACTGAACCACATATCAATTACGAAGGGGATCAATTATTTTTTACAGAGTTTACGCCAAGTAGCGACCCCAATATAAGGGTCAGGGGAAAAATTTCTACTTCACATAAAATTGAGGGCGAATGGTCTAAATCAAAAGTTTTATGGGTTGGTATGTTTGTAACAACTTCAAAAAATGGAAGTATATATTATACATATAATAAGGAACGAGCCATTTACAAACGGACATTTAATAAAGTATATTCTGAAGGCGAAAAAGTAATGATTGAAAATTGCACATTTCAAACAAGTCACCCATACATAGCTCCCGATGAGTCTTATTTAATTTATGGAGGATTTAATCCGCAAGGACAGTCTAAAGGTCAATGGGCCGATCTTTATGTCAGTTTTAAAAAATCCGACCATACTTTTGGTGAACCTATTAATTTGGGTGATAAAATAAACAACCAATACCCAAATATTTGTCCGATGGTTTCACCTGATGGGAAATACCTTTTTTATTCTAACAAAGGAGATATTTATTGGGTTTCAGCAAAAATTATTGAAGAATTAAAACCAAATAAACTTTAAATAAATACAAAATGAAGAAGAACTTTTTAATAATAACATGTATTATTTGCTTTATGTCAAATGGGGCTATTCTGTCTCAATCAAATAATATTTTGAATGATCAAATAAAAGTTGAGGCCATTAAAAATTTGTCATTAATGTTAAAGGATTATTTAAATCCAGACTTAGGTTTAGAGGTATCAAATATGCTAACAAAAAATCTGAATGATGGAAAATACAGAGAAGTAAACGATTTCAATAGGTTTGCTAAGCTTGTATCAGATGACATGTTTAAGTTAACTAAAGACAAGCATCTTGTTATCTGGTACGATCGCAATGGAGTAGAAGATATTAAGAAAAGTGAAAATTTAACGGGAAAAGAAAAAGAAGCGTTTTTTAACTATCAAAAAGAAATCTCGAGTAAAAGGAATTATGGATTTAAAGAAGTAAAGATATTACCTGGTAATATAGGTTATATAAAATTTAATGAATTTGAGAGAGCCGAAATTGCTTCCAAAACAGCACATTCGGCCATTGATTTTATTTCGAATACAGACGCGATAATAATTGATTTACGGAATAATAATGGCGGATGGGGAAGTATGGTACAATTAATTCTAAGTTATTTTACTGAATTTCAGGATGAGAAGAATAATATATTATTGTTTGAAAAGAAATTACCTTATCTAAATGAAACGAGACAATATCGAACCTTACCTGATTTGCCTGGCAAGCGAATTATTCAAACTCCATTATATATTCTAACAAGTAAAAATACCTATTCAGCAGCTGAAGCGTTTACGGATGTCTTGCAAAAACGCAATCGCGCAATTGTTGTAGGAGAATACACTAGAGGTGGTGCGCATTCAACAAGAGGACCAGAAATATTAACGGATGACTTTATTGTAAAAATGCCAGTAGCAGAAGTTTTTAACTCTCAAACAAAAAAGAATTGGGAAGGGACGGGTGTTGAACCAGACATTAAAGTGGATAGTAAACAGTCATTTGACTCAGCCCTGATGAAGATATTTAATGAGAAGAATAACAGAAATTCAAATGAAAATTATTTTAACAATCTAGGGTATTCGTTTTTAAATGAAAATATGCTAAATATCGCCATTCTACTATTTAATGAAAATGTTAAAAAGTATCCAAAATCATCAAATGCTTTTGACAGTTTAGGCGAAGCCTATATGCTTAATGGTCAGAACAAATTAGCGATTAAGAATTACAAAAAATCATTAGAACTCGATCCAGAGAACACAAATGCAAAGGAAATATTAGACAAATTGTTGAAGAATTAAAACCAAAAGGAATAAAATAAATTATGAAAAAGAAATCAATTCTTGTAGTTATTGTGCTTATTATTTCTTCCATAGGATGTCAGGCACAAAACGAAAAAAAGGAAGCTAATTTCTCAGAATTAACCGGAACCTACTTTAATGAAGCATTTCCCTCATCTACAGTTTCCCGGTTTGCACCCAACGT
>CAZREZ010000160.1:0-6819 GCA_964599115.1 uncultured Bacteroidales bacterium | reverse complement strand
TATTAAATGCGGAAATATGTGGTTAAAGGTTACCGGAGGTTTAAAAACCATGAAATTCAATCAG
Organism: uncultured Bacteroidales bacterium; assembly: GCA_964599115.1. Classification (GTDB taxonomy): domain Bacteria; phylum Bacteroidota; class Bacteroidia; order Bacteroidales; family JADFUO01; genus JADFUO01. Next base: position 6,755 of record CAZREZ010000160.1, on the reverse strand, counting down.
GATGTATCTAAAGACTTAGGTATAAGCGACTATAATCAAAATATTTATGCTCCTATACAAACATTGTTATTACGATACAAAGACAGGTCGTTGATAAATGAAAGTTCTTTACGTGGAGGAGAGAGTATGGTGATTTATGGCGGAGGTTCTGTATCAAGATTTTTCAGCAGCAGTGGTGGTGATGAATCAAATTTTAATCAGTTGGACAAAATAGTTGTACAGGTTGATGAAACAGAACAACTAACATCAACAACACAGATATTGAAAAAAATGTTAGAACGAAGGCATGAGGATGTACCGGACTTTGAAATAAAAGTTCCCGAATTGCTTCTAAAGCAGGAACAACGAACAAAAGATATTTTTAATATTGTATTGGGTGCAATTGCAAGTATTTCGCTGATTGTAGGTGGAATAGGGATTATGAATATTATGCTTGCTTCTGTTATGGAACGTATAAGGGAAATCGGAGTTAGAATGGCTACGGGCGCTAGGAAAAGCGATATTATTTTTCAGTTTCTTTCTGAAGCTACCCTGATAAGTATTACAGGTGGTTTTATCGGTATTATTCTAGGTGTGGCTCTTTCAAAAATTATTATGAAAGCTACTGATATACTTACAATTGTTTCGCCTTTGTCAATAATTATTTCATTTGGAGTTTCAGCTACTGTTGGAATTTTATTCGGATATATGCCTGCAAAAAAAGCAGCAAACCAGGATCCTGTGACATCTTTAAGGCACGATTAATTAGAGTATGTCTGTAAAGTCCGAGAGTTTAAATAAATATTAAAAGTAACAAATGACAAGCACCAAATTTCAAATAAATTCCAATTTTCAATCCCGATTAATCGGGACAATGATCAAAACTATTTCAAAGCTGTTTTGAACCTTTGGTCATTGATATTTGGAATTTATTTGTTTTTTGTTTTTTGGTGCTTTAATTCGTAATTTGATTGACATTATGGACTGACACTAATTAGTACCTGTCCATAAAGTCCGAATATTTTAAATAATTTGAATATCGAATAATGATTAACCCCGATACGCAAAAGCTACGGGGCAGGCTGATTTTAAATTTAAGATTTTCAATAACTTCATAGCACTAAAAAATATTTTAAATGAAGAACAAAACAAACATTTTCTATTCAAGCATAATAATTTTATTTTTTTTAATCCTGCAATCAGTTTGCCTGACAGCACAAACAGAAGTCAATCGCTTAACACTTGAAGATGTAATTTATATAGCCAGGCAGCAATCACCCGATGCATTGATAGCCAAGCACAGATTCAGAAGAAGCTACTGGGAATTCAGGACTTATAAAGCAGCTTATCTTCCTTCACTTAAGCTTGACGGAGTTATACCAAACCTTAACCGTTCAATTGACGGTATTACACAACCCGACGGTAGTGAAATTTATAAAAAAAGAAGCCTGGCAAGCTACTCTGCCGAAATGTCAATAAATCAAACCATTGGCTTTACAGGCGGTAGCTTATTTTTAAGATCAGGAATACAAAGATTAGATAATTTCGGTGACTCAACAGTAGTATCATATCTATCAACTCCAATTAACATTGGCTATAGCCAACCTATTTTCAAATACAATCCTTATAAATGGGACAGAAAAATTGAACCTTTAAAATATGATGAAGCTAAAAGAACTTACCTTGAAAATGTTGAGCAAATATTAATAACAGCTACTAATTACTTTTTTAATTTATTACTGGCACAAATTGAAAAGGATATTTCCAAAAAAAACCTTCACAATTACGACACACTCTATCATATTGCCAGGGGACGATACAACCTCGGAAAAATCGCTGAAAACGAATTATTACAATTAGAGTTGAACCTTTTAAAAGCACAAGCATCTGTTGATAATTCCGACCTTAGTTATGAAAATCATCTTTTCATGCTAAAGTCATACTTAAGAATAAAAGATGATTATGAAATTATTTTGATTCCTCCAACTAAAACATGGCATACTATAATTGATGTGAACAAAGCAATTTATGAAGCCAAAAAAAATACTTCAAGCGGTTTAGCTTTTGAACGACGGTTACTTGAAGCCGAAAGCCAGGTAAATAAAGCAAAAATGGATAATAGGTTTGATGCCGATCTTTATGCTGTGTTTGGATTGACACAAACATCAGATGATATTAGTGAAGCTTATAGAAACCCAATGGATCAACAACAAGTAACACTGGGCGTTCATCTGCCAATTTTAGACTGGGGTCTTGCAAAAGGTAATATCAAAATGGCAGAATCAAGTCAGGAACTTACTAAAACATCTGTAGAACAGGAAAAAATTGATTTTGAACAACATTTATTCTTAAATGTAATGCAGTTTAACATGCAGAAAAACCAATTGAAAATTGCAGCCAAAGCCGATACTGTTGCACAAAAACGATTTGAAGTAACTCAGCAAAGATACCTTATAGGAAAAGTTAATGATGTTTTGGAGCTTAATAATGCCCAGATTGATAATGATAACGCTAAAAAATCCTATTTTTCAGCTTTGCACAATTATTGGAGAAATTATTTTGAACTTCGTAAACTTACACTTTATGATTTTAAAAACGACAGATTGATTTTATTTAATATTAACGATATTCAATAATGAAAAACAAAAAAAATATATTTCTGTTTATCATAGCTTTACTATTTGTCACTACTGTAATAACTTTTGCCCAAAAAAAATCTATTACTGCAGATGATAAAAGTTTTTTACTCGGTTTTCTACCAAAAATAATCGAGGTTAATAATGGTATTCTATCTGACAGAAATAATATCATAATGCTAAAGAAACAATTTACAAATACAGTTAAACTTAGTAATGAAGAAGAAGTTTTTCTGTCGAAAATATCAGCTAAATATGGGGTTAATTCTTTTAAATTGGATGATAAGGCTAACAAGGATGTTTTGCAAAATGAGTTTAACGACCTGTTGATTAGGGTTGATATTATTCCAACCAAATTAGTAATGGCACAGGCAATCTGTGAATCAGCATGGGGCAAGTCGCACTTTGCTAAAAATGCAAACAACTACTTTGGCGTTCATTGCTATCATAAAGGTTGCGGTTTGGTTCCTTTAGGAGATAAGAATGCAGGATTTGAAGTAAAATCATATCCAACTGTTTTAGCAGGAATAACAGATTATATTCATATTCTGAATACGTATTCAGCTTATAAGGAATTAAGGAATTTACGCGCCCGGTTAAGAAAAGATAATCAACCGCTTAATCCGTTAAGTCTTGCTGAAGGTCTTTCAAGATATTCTCAAAAAGGAGAAGAATATGTAAAAATTCTTCAATCTCTTATCAATAATTATATTCCTGCGAATATTCAGGAGTTTATAAAGAATAATAAGACAAATTAACGTCCATCTATAAAGTTGGTGTTCTTAAGTTATAATTAGTGATTTTAGATTTTTATTTTTTAATCCGCTGATAATCAACATAATTTTAAATCTTAATTCTGAATTCTAAAATCTTAAATTGTTATAACGTGACTTTATAGACCGACTATATAGACAGGCGCTTCTTAGTCCCTTAATCCAAACTTACTATTAACGAAACTCCATACCCATTATTAAAAGCAGTAGGCATTATCAGAACTTTCGTATTTCCAATCGAATTATTATAAATGGTTTTTCCTATAGCAATTCCTAATACTGCTCCGACAAAAACATCGGAAGCCCAGTGTTCGTCATCATTCAGTCGGGAAAGCCCTGCCAGACCGGCTAATGAATATGACAATATCGCTACCCATTTTTTATCCTTATAAGTTGAAGCTAATACGGTTGCAATTGAAAAAGCTGTCATAGTATGAGCAGAAGGAAAAGAAGTATATTTAATATCAGAAAATGGTCCGTCCCAATTTTTAGGGTCAGGAGGTGTATCCTGATAAGGACGGTGACGGTGAGATATTTGTTTTATAATATGTGCAAATACCCCACTAATTATATAAGCTTTAACGCCATTAAGTGCAGCAGCCTCGGCACGTTCGGCATTTTTTGCATTACCATATATATATAAAATCCCAAGAAACGGTAATGAATATAAACCACTGCCTAATGGGTCAAAAAAATATTTTGAAGCATTATCGGTAAAATTACTCCTGTTGCTTTGAAAAAACTCCCGTATCTGTTTATCCTGCGTATAAATTAAAACACCTGCACCAATGCAGGCAGTTGCAGTTAACCATTGCTTTGTATTCCAATGAAATGGAGCTATAACTATATCTCTTGAATCTGTTAAGTATGATTTAAAATAATTTTTATTAAGCTTAACAGATGAATATTTTAATAATAAGGTGTCATTTTGGGCATTAAGACTTAACGTATAATTTAATATTAATAAAATTACAGAAACAATTTTAATCAATTTTCTCATCTCTATATTTCCATATTATTCATGTTCTTTCGCTTTGTTCCAGTATTTATCCATTTCATTCAGCGTCATATCATGTAAGGATTTCCCAAGCTTCTTAGATTCTTCTTCAAGATATTGAAAACGCCTGATAAATTTTTTATTTGTTTTTTCAAGTGCATCCTCAGGATTTATATTAATAAAACGGGCATAATTTACAATAGCAAATAACAAATCTCCCAGTTCGTTTTCCATCTTATCTTTATTTCCCTTTTTTTCAACTTCTTTTTTCAGCTCATTCATTTCCTCAATTACTTTATCCCAAACCTGTTCGGGCTTTTCCCAGTCAAAACCAACTCCACTTACTTTTTCTTGCATTCTGATTGCTTTAACCAATGGTGGCAGCGACAGAGGCACACCACCCAACACTGATTTGTTTCCTTCTTTTAATTTTATTTTTTCCCAGTTATCCTTTACTTCATTTGCATCTTTTACTTCTATTTCACCGTAAATATGTGGGTGGCGGTTAATCAGTTTTTCTGATATCCCGTTCAGAACATCGGCCATATCAAATTCACCTGTCTCTGAAGCAATTTTAGCATAAAAAACTATATGAAGCATCATATCGCCTAATTCATTTTTTATTGCATTTATATCCTTCTCTAAAATAGCATCCGACAATTCGTAAGTTTCTTCAATAGTGAGATATCTCAGGCTTTCAAAAGTCTGCTTTTTATCCCATGGACATTTTTCCCTTAACTTATTCATAATATCAAGTAATCGCTTAAAAGCAATTTGTTCTTTGTTCATATCCGGTTATTGTATTTTGTAATTAAGAATTGTAATTATTCTATAAAAGTATAACAAACTAATATTTAATAATATAGCATGGTTGAAAAAATAATTTTGTTATGACTTCTCAATTAAATTAAGTAATTCGTAAGATTTATATGGTTTTTTTAAATATTCATCAATGCCTGCTTTATAGAACTTTTCTTGGTTGCCCGGCATCGCATAAGCAGTAATGGCAATAATTTTTATCCTGTTCAAATTGTTTTCCCTTTCATATTTTCTAATTTCTTTTGTAGCCTCAATTCCATCCATTACAGGCATTTGAATATCCATTAATATTGCACCATATTTATTATTTTTAAACATTTCTACTCCAATTTTGCCATTCATGGCAATATCAACTTTATAATTTTTTTTCTTAAGAATTGTTTCGGCAAATTTCTGATTTAAAAAATTATCTTCCACCAGAAGGATTGAAAGATGTTCTTTTGTTCTTTCTGTTTTATAATTTGGTTTTTCTTTGGAAATTTCGTTCGAGTCTCTGTCAGAGAGCTGTGTGTGTTTTGTAAAAGCAATAGTGAACCAGAATATAGAGCCTTTATCTTTTTCACTCTCAATTTCAATTTCGCCACCCATTAATTCAACCAAACGTTTTGATATTACTAATCCCAAGCCTGTTCCTCCGTATTCTCGCGAGATAGACGGGTCAGCCTGAGAGAAAGCTTTAAACAACCTATCCCTTACATCAACCGATACACCAATGCCGGTATCTATTATACTGAATTTTAATTTTAATACTTTTTCATTTTCCTTTAATGTTTCAACTTTGATTTTTACACTTCCTTCTTTAGTAAATTTTATTGCATTATTTGAAAGATTAATGATAACTTGTTTTAGTCTGCCGGGGTCGCCTTTTACAAATTCAGGCACTGAAGTTGCAATATCATCCAATAAAGAAATACCTGCCTCTTCAGCTTTTAATTTCATAATTAAAATTATCTCATAAATAATGTTACGAATGCTAAAATCAATATTTTCAAGCTCAATCTGTCCTGATTCAATTTTTGAATAATCAAGTATATTATTTATCAAATTAAGTAAGTTACTCCCTGAAATACTTATAACTTTAAAATATTCTTTTTGTTCATTAGATAAATCGGTTTCTTCCAATACACTTGTAATACCAATAATACTACTTAAAGGTGTTCGAATTTCGTGACTCATATTTGCTAGAAACATTGATTTAAGCTCAGATGCTTTTTCAGCTTCACTTTTAGCTTTTTTCAATTCTTCTTCCATGCGGTTGCGTTTGGTAACATCTCTTAATATTGCAAGAAATTCATTGTTTTCGGCAGGAACAAAACGTGCCTCATAATCCCTTATGTCGTTTCTTATTGCAAGTTGGTATTCAAATGTTTGTAATTCACCTGTTTGAGATGCATTCTCAATCGCGCCCATTATCTGATCGGAAATTTCTTTAGGTAAAACTTCAATTGCAGTTTTACCTAAAAATTCATGTGAAGGCACGAAAAGTTCTTTTTCATCCTTTATATTATAACTCAGAAATTTGCCGTCTTTATCAAAAACAAATATTATATC
>CAZREZ010000159.1:0-6859 GCA_964599115.1 uncultured Bacteroidales bacterium | reverse complement strand
GATCAGCTTAATCCTAAATACGGTAATATTAATAACTCTAATTTTATCCCTCTGGAGCAAGACAACAACATATTTCCGGATTTTGATATTGGGGCTATTTTTAGATTTGTGGATAATGAAGATATTAGTGATGCTAAAACTGTTGGCACAATAGGTGCTGCAGTCTTTCATGTTTTTAGACCAAATGAATCGTTTTTTATTGAAAACAGTAACCTTGAAAGAAGAATTGTAATTCATATGGACGTACTTTTTCAAAATTTGGATCGCTACAAAAGACACAGACTAAAAAATAAAACCACCTCACGTTATACTAAAATCAACCCGGGAATTATTTATCAAAATCAGGGAAAATTTCAATCATTTGCTCTGGGATTGAATGTATTTAAGTATCCTATATACTTAGGATTATGGTATAGAAACGAAGATTTTGACTTTTCAAAATCTGTGTCTTTAATTGCTATGCTGGGAATAAATGCTAATTTCAGTGAAGATATTAAATTAAAGATGCTTTATAGTTTTGATATGGCACTACACAATAATATTGCTGGTGCAGGTGGTGCACATGAATTTACTCTGATATTCGAATTTGATAGTTTGGAACTGTTTAGTAAAAGTAATTCATCCTCAAATTTTAACAGAGATTTTGGAAATACAAGAAGAAAAACTAATATGGATAGATTAGAATGCTCGCCGTTCTGACTTTATAATAACAAATATTTAAATTAAAGGGATGTTAGCTCAGTTGGTTTAGAGTGCATGCTTGACAGGCATGAAGTCACTGGTTCGATTCCAGTACATCCCACTAATACTATTGAAATATTAAAAGGTAAAATTTGAAACTATTTATAAATATTAGCGTATCAAATATTCCTTTATGATATTTTTTTTTAATTCTTTGCTTACTTTTTGTAACAAGGATAGGATTAATAATAATAAATTATTTACATAATCTAAATAAAAAAAGGTGTTGAATAGAAATTTAAAATTAATAACCGTTACAGTAATTATTTTACTTTGCTTTGGCAGTGTTCTTAAAGCCCAGGATCCTGATTTTTCTCAATTTTATAACACTCCGCTTTATTATAATCCTGCAAATGCAGGACTTTACAAAGGTTTTAAAGCAAGATTCAATTACAGAAGACAATGGGTAAATATTCCTGGCGAATTTAAATCTTACAATTTTAGTATGGATATAGCTGACAGAGATATACCCGGAGCCGGCGGTATCGGCTTTTTAGTTAATTCAAATAAAGAAGGTATAGGCTGGATAAAAAGCACAACAGTAGGTATAATACCGGCAGTTAGAATACCAATTACCAGCAATTTTATAATGCAGGTTGGTTCAATGATATCTGTTGTTCACAAAGAAATTGATTGGGATAAACTTATTTTCAGCGACCAATTAAATGCGAAATATGGTAATATATCTCCTTCCTCCTTTACTTCCCCAACAAGTGATAAAATAACTTATCCTGATTTCAGCTTTGGAAGTATTTTTCAATTAAAAGGAGATGGAGTAACCGGTAATTTAGGTTTAGCAGCACACCATATAACAAGACCTATTGAATCGTTTGTTGATGCCAGCACACCACTTGATAGAAAGTATGTAGCCAATCTGGACATTATCTTTGAAATAGGACAATACAAAGGTTATTTTAAACGAAAAAAAGGATTTAAATTAAACCCGGGAGTATTTTATCAAAATCAGGCAAATTTGAACCTTTATGCTATCGGAATGAATTTGTATTTAACAAGTTTATATTTGGGAGTTTGGTACAGGAATGAATCATTAGAATATGATGTTTATTCAAATTTTTTAATAATGGCTGGAGTTTATATACCCTTTACAAAAAGCTCACGTATGAAATTCATGTATTCATACGATATGCAGATAACAGCTACAAATTCTTTTACAGGCCCATCGCATGAGATCAGTATTATATTTGAATTCGACGACCTGAAACTCATAAACTTAAAGCAAAGCCATAATCTTTTCAGAGGCAGAACATTGCCTAAGGAAGCATTAGAATGCGCACCATTTTAATGAATCAGGGTAATTGTACCGTATGTTTTCAGGTTACCATCGCCATTATCAGAGCCTTCCCAATAAGTATTATCACGGAATATGGCAGTAGCTTTCCAAATGTATGCCCCTATAGGAAGTAACTTATTCTGATAAGTCCCATCCCAGCTTTCTCCAGGACATCCATCATCATCCAAAGCTGTTGACCTCCAAACCAAATTTCCCCATGAACTATAAACTTCAATAGTGTATTGTTTCAGGTTTATTCCTTTGGGTTGAAAGAACTTAACATCAGCATTTGGACTTCGCGGAAAAAAAGCATTAGGGATATATAATCCCTTAAAGAGTAAATCATATTCTTGTTCTGTTGTATCAGGGCAATTATAATCATTCCATGCAATTAACCGTATAACATATGTTCCATCCTCATAATAAGTAACAACCGGATTTATTTCTGCAGATGTTTCACCGTTATCAAAATCCCATTCATACAATGAAGCACCTGTTGTTATGTTTTCCAAATAAATCTGCCCTTGTTTTCCCTGGTAATTTTCAATTATATGAAAGTCAGATAAAGGAACCTGATAAACTTCTACATCTTTTGTTATTGTGTCAACGCATTGGTTTTCGTTAGTAATAATTAATTTAACATTATGAATACCAGTTGAATTATAGACGTATATTGGATTCCTTAGTATTGACGTGTCATTTGTAGAAAGTGAGTCACCAAAATCCCAGAACCAGGATATTATTGGTGTATCTATACTATCAGACAAATCATAAAAAAATGTTGCATCATCAACACATGAAGTTGAAAACTCAAAATCAGCAACAGGTAAAATAAAAATCTCAACAGGTAAAATAATAGTATCAGAACATCCTTGTTCATTTGATACAATCAATTCAACATCATAGGTTCCTGAAACAGTATAGAGGTATGATGGATTTTGCAAGATTGATGTATCACTCGTAGATGATGGATCACCAAAATCCCAATGCCAGTATGTAATCTGTAATCCATTTCCAACTGATAAATCCGTGAAATCAGTTGTTACTCCCAAACAATTTGAATTACATACAAAATCTGCCGTTGGAGACGGATTAATATATATAGTCTGAGTTGCTGTATCATTAAAAGTATAACTATTAACAAGAGCTGTAATTGCAAGACTAACATCATAAAATCCCGGTCCTGAATAAGCATGGCAAACAGGATTCTCATAACTTGAATACGAATATGTATTTCCATCTCCAAAATCCCAGTACCAATTAACTATAGTTCCACCACTCTGAAATAAATATGAATTATCAGTAAAACAAATTTCATAACCGTCACATAAAAATTCAGTTGGAACATCAAATGAGGCTATCACACAAGGATCTTTAACAACGGGTAAAATTATTGAATCAACACATCCATTGTAATTTGTAACCCTAAGCAAAACATAATATGTACTGTCTTCAGGGCCATATAGATGTGATGGATTTTGCTGTGTAGAATAATTGTTAGGTCCAGATGATATATCTCCAAAGTCCCAATACCATGATTGAATAAATGTACCAGCTCCTGTTGAAAGGTCGTAAAATTGTGTTGGTTCATCACAACTAACAGTAGTGAAAGCAAAGTTTGGTAAAGGTAAAGAATCTACAATAACATTATGAAAGATTGTAGCTGTACAATTATTAATATCTGTAGCAGTTAATACAACAAAATATGATCCTGGAATTGAGTATAAATATGATATTGTATCATGTGGTGTTGAAACAGGCGGATTGCCATCACCGAAATCCCATTGCCATGAAGTAACAGAATCATCAGACGGCAGATATGAAGCCTGAAATCCGGTACGATTTCTTAAACATACAGTTGTAGAAGTAAAATCAATTGATAACGGCTCGAATATACAAACAGTATCAACATAGGAGTTTGAACATTCATTCATATCAGTAACTGTTAATGTTACTATATAACATGTATCAAAAGTGCTGTATGTATAATGCGGATTAACTTCAGTTGAATAATAACCGTTATCAATATGCCAGGTCCATTCTATTATCGGACTACCACTTCCACCCGGTGAAGAATTATCATAAAAGTATACTGTTCCCGGAGGGTCACAAACAACCTCAAAAGTATAATCCGGCTCAGGTAAATCAAATACCTGAACCTGATAAATTATTGAATCTGCACAACCGTTATAATCAGTAACTATAAGGCTTACGTAATAATTTCCTGCTTGTGTAAACAAGTGCGATGGGTTTTGTAGCGTTGAAGTGTCATTTGGTGCTGAAACAGGATCATCAAAATTCCAGTGCCAACTGCTTATTACACTACTGCTACTGTAAGACTGATCAAAAAACCTTGTTGTATCTGAGAAACAATTTGATTCGTAACTAAAATTTGCAGTCGGCTGTTCGTTAACCAAAACTTGATGAATAATATTATTAGTACACCCGTTTAAATCTGTTGCTGTTAGTGTAACATCATAAATACCTGCAGTACTGTAAATGTATACAGGATCCTGAACATATGCAGTACCTCCGTCACCAAAATCCCATAACCATTCAATAATATCTGTTCCTGTACCGTAAAAAAAGACTTCAGAGGCAACACATGTAGAATCATTATCAACTGTAAAATCAATATCGGGGAGAGGATTAACATAAACAGGCAATGAAATCGTATCATAACAACCTGATGCATTATAAGCAGTAAGAGAAACTAAGTATGTTCCTGTATCTGTAAAAACGTGGTTTGGATTTTGATAAGTTGAATAATTATTGACTCCTGATAAAGGATCACCAAAATCCCAATACCATGCAATTATAGAGCTTCCGCCGTTTTCTAATGATAAATCGCTAAATTGAACCTGTTCCTGATAACATGCTGCTGAATAATCAAAATTAGCAATAGGAGAAGCTAATATTGTTATTTCATTTGATGTGGAATCAATACAACCATCCGAATCAGTTATTACGAGGCTCACAGCATAAACTCCAACATTGCCGTAAAGATGAGCAACATTAGGATTATCAGGAAAATAAATAATAGTATCCTGACCATCGCCGAAATACCAGTGCCATATATCAATATATCCGTTTGGAGTTGTCGAATAATCGTTAAAATAAATCGAATCATTTAAACAGGTAGGTGAGCCGGCTTCAAAATAAGCTGTTGGTAAAGGATTTACATAAATCGGATGAGTTATCCAGTTAGAGCAACCATTTATATCAATTACTGTTAAAGTAACATCATAAGTTCCGGATAAAGCATAAGCATATTGCGGATTCTGCTGAATTGATATCCCTCCGTCACCAAACTCCCAATTCCATGATACAATATTTGTACCTGTTCCAAAAAAACTCACTAACTCACCAACACATGTTGTATCACGATCTATTGTAAAATCAACATCCGGAAGACTGTCAATGATCACAGCTAAAGTAATTGTATCACTACAATCATCAAAATTTATTACTATTAATGTAACATTAAAAGCATCTGCTGATGTAAAAATATGGGTAGGATTTTGCAAAATTGAAGTATTATAAGTACCTGAAAGCGGATCTCCAAACTCCCAGTACCATGAAACAATGCTGCTTCCACTATTAACAGATGACAAGTCAGTAAACTGAACAGGCTCTCCATTGCATGCTGTTGAATAAGTAAAATTGGCAACAGGGTTAGGAACAATAACAACCTGCTTTAAAATTGAATCAATACATCCGTCGGAATCAGTAACTGTTAATGTAACATCAAAAGTTCCTGTAATTGAATATAAATGTGCTACATTAGGATTACCTGGAAAATTAATAGTTGCAGTATTACCGTCACCAAAATTCCAATGCCAGATGTCAATATATCCGTTTGGAGTTGTTGAATAATCTGTGAAATAAACCGAGTCGCCCAAACAGGCAGGTGCTGTATGCTGAAAATCCGGATTAGGTAAAGGATTTACAGTAACAGGATAAGTTACTGAATTTGAGCATCCGTTTATATCAATAACAGTTAAAACTACATTAAAAACTCCTGAGTTATCATATGAATGAAAAGCATCTTGAGTATTTGCAGTATACCCGTCACCAAAATCCCAATCCCAGCTTATTATGCTACTTGTTGAAGTTCCTGTAAAAGTTGTCAGTTCATTAAGACAGGTAGGATTTGGATTAACGGTAAAATCAACATCAGGGATATCCACAACATTTACTTGTTGAATTAGTGTTGTATCACAGCCATTAACATCTGTAACGGTTAATGAAACATTAAAGGTACCTGTAAACAAATATAAATGTATTGGTTGCTGAATACTTGAAGTTCCTCCATCACCAAAATCCCATACCCAGCTAACTATGTTTCCACCTGAAGTTCCATAAAAATTGGTTGGGCTTCCTAAGCATGAAGGTTCAGGATTCCATGTAAAATACGCCGTTGGCAGATCATCAATAACCACAGGATGATTAATATCATCAGTACATGTTACACCGCTTGAGTCTGCAGTTATAGTCAACATTACATTGTAAGTTACTCCTGGTGCAAATGTGTGGGTCGGGTTTTGTATATTTGATGTGCCGCCATCACCAAAATCCCATACCCACTGGACAATAGTATAATTTGGATTTGTTACATAAGACATATCTGTAAATTGAATATCACAACAACTTATAGTATAATACGAAAATTCAGGATTTACAGGACACTGGGAAAATAATTTACCATTTATTAAAAATATTAATAAAACCGATAGAATAAATATCTTTTTATTAATAAAACGTGATGATATAAACTTATCTATAATCATTTTTAATATTTTTTTCAGTTTATCAAAATCTCTCTAT
>CAZREZ010000158.1:0-6974 GCA_964599115.1 uncultured Bacteroidales bacterium | reverse complement strand
TTGTTCTTTTGGCTTGCAGCATGAGATTCTAAGAGAATTCTAAAAGGTCAGGGGGTATTGAAAGCTCGGCCTATTATGTTTTTATTCTGAATTTTATATATTGAAATATTCAACTTTATTTATGTGTAAGGAAAACAGGAAACGGATTAATTTACAAAAAGCATTCCTCGGAAAACTTGTTTTAAGATAATTAAGAAGATTTATTTGGGTAATAGATATTCCCAAACATTTTATTAAAAACTGTCTTCCGTATTAAGTGCATACACGTTTTCATATTTTATTTTCCAAATAGTTTTTTTTTATCGTTTGGAAATTTTTCTATGGCATAGCGAAGCATTATACGGGGCATATTTTTGTGAATGCTCAGTTAATTGTTTATTGCTTAATTGGTTTAGCTTATTTTTAATTGTTATAATTTTATTATTCATTATAATTTTTCCAGTTTGGGAAATACATCTCTTTGAAGGATTCTTCTTTCTTCCTTCATGTCTGTGAAGGTAGAGCTTACGAAAACAAGAAATATTTTTGTTTGTTGTGGCATAATAAATTATTTTCATTTTTTAATACGATTCCATAAAAGCGGGATAAATCAATGAATCATTTTGAATCTTTTCCTTGAATTTCAAAGTATTGCACAATTGCTTTATCATTATAAAACGCAAAAGAGTATTTCGTAATATCTTCCTGATTTAACCAGTAATAATCGCTTGATTCATTATTAATCAAGAGATTGCCTTTCACCTTGCATTCATAAATAAGCGTAATGTAATGCTCTTCATTATAATTTCCAGGAAGAGTCTCGATAAAAAAGAGAAAATCAGTTGATATACATTCCAGATTTACCTCTTCAAGTATTTCTTTTTTTAAAGCCTCTTCTGCTGTTTCTCCATACTCAATTTTACCGCCTGGCAGGCACCATTTAGTTCCGCCAGTATCTGTGCTGCTTCTTTTTAATATAAGCATCTGTTTTTGATCATCAGTTATTATTGCACGTACAGCAAGCCTTGGTAAGTTTGTCATCATGAAATTACTTTTATATTTTACATTTTTTAAATATCGAGTCGGGGTTATCTTCGGATTTCCTTCCCCTGCTGAAGTCAGCAAAGGAAAATAATGTTCTACAGGCAATTACAATTTTTGGCTTTTCGTTTTTTAACATGAATGAGCAAATTATTTACGATTGACAATTTCGAATCCGGCATCGAAAAGAATTTGCGGAAAATTCTTCACTGCCTCAAGGTCATATTTTTTTATATCACCCTTTAGTTTATCCCATGCTACAAGGTAAGGGCTTATTCTTTTTATTGTGTCTTTTTTTGCCCCGTATTTCCATCCCTCTTTCAGGCGCTCGATATTCCACCGGCCATGTTCCATTTCAGCCATACTTTCAATATTTACATCGTAGTCATTTGGAATAATCAGTGTTTTACTTGTTGCAGGCCATATTTCATAACCATGTCTTTTCAGGATTGTTGCTGCAAACTGCGCCTGGTCTTCATTAGATCTTTTGAAATCATCCCTTAAGTTTTCCCACGTGACCAGGTTACTATCAGATTTCAGATGAGAGTTTTCACGAAGGTAATTTTCATGTATGGCTCTGGCTGCTTTTTCCAATTCATTTTTATTCTTAAAAACAGGATTTATTTGCTGGCTGATCAGCTCTATGAACACTTTAACCGTATTTTTATCATCGATCAATGCTGTTAGGTTGCTGAAATTTTTCCACAGATTGTCCAACAATATCTTTGAAGCTGATCCGCCACTGTTTTCCAACAGGGCAGTTTGTGCGCCAAATATAAGGGACAGGCAGTATTCAAATTTTGATATGGCCCCGCCATTAATCCCTAATAGACAAATTTGCCAGGGTTTATAACCCGAATAGATAAGGTCGAACCAATATTGCAAAGGTTCCATAAGGGAAAAATCTTCAGCACCACATGTTTTTCGTATTTCTCTATAATTGGAATGTAGCATTTTTTTATTGATCTTTTCTGGAACATAACCAATTTTAATGATATTCCCGGAAGAAAGTTCACCTACAAAGCCACTAATACCGGTCATTGTTCCGCCACTGATAATGGTGCCCTCAAAATCTTTGAAAGTATTGGTAATTATATCTTTAATCTTATCTTTTTCGCTTTCAAACATTTCGCTACAAACGCCAGCTACGATGCAAACATTACCTTCTATTTTTTTTGATAAATTAGTTAAATTGCAATCCCTAGAAACAAAATCACTGACTTTATTCAGTGCATCCAAAGCCATTGTTTCTGCCTTATTGTGCTTTTTGCGTGCAATACGTTTCGATTTTTCAGCTTCTATCAGTTTAGTGATGATATTATCAATGTCCGCCTTGGGTTTAGCTTTGGTTTTGGCATCATTTAGTTTAGCCTCAAAGTTGATAAATTCCGAATTTTTTACTTTTTCATCCTCCTCTGCTTCTCTTTTTATATGTTGGAGTTTGATGATATATCCCAATTCCAATAATCTGTATGACCATTCCAGCCCGTTTTTAATTTCGGCCGGGGCTTCGACTATCTTATCTTTCAGCCATTTGATCGTGTTTATTTCATTTTTGATTTGTTCAGGATTTATGCTGCTGTGAATCGCTTTGGCAAAATAGATTAAGGCTTCATTTGGTTCTTTAAGGAAGATAAATGCTTTTCCGATATCATAATAAGCATAAGGGATATATGTATTAGCTTCATATCGTTCTCTGCAAATCGAAATGCCCTTTATCAGGTTCGGAGTTATCAATGGCAGAAAACTCAGGTCCCCATCGTTTTTTTCAATTCTTGAAATCAGGTAACTTTTCAATATCTTGGGCTCATTCGGTGACATCTTGTAAGCTTTTTCAAAGTAGGTCAAGGCTTTTTCGGGGTCTTCTTCACGCCAGTTTTCACCGAGCTCGTATAAAATGTCGGGATTTTTAGGATCGAGCTCGGCAGCCTGGATCAATAATTCACGTCCTTCTTTCTTATTACCACTTTTTATCAATGCAAAACCATAATCTAATAAAAGTAAAGAGTTATTGAGAAACCGAAAGGAATAATCCTCTGCCACGCTGATAAGTCTGTCCCAATCGTTAATAGCCATCAAATGAAGCGCCAGTTTATGCAATAAGCCGATATTTTTTTTATCATAGTCAATAATAAGGTTTAATACCTCTATTTCCGCTTTCAATTCATCCATTGGCATATTGGAGATATAATTTATGTTGTAGCGATCTATTCCTTCAACAAAACGCATAAAGGCATGATCGGCGTCTTCAAGTAGGGCCGCGATCCTTCCACTTTCACGTTTCAATTGTTGTGGAACTTTGATTTGTGTTTTATAGATGCGATCATGAGAAATATCTGCCCAGGCATGCTGAAGCAGGGTTTTAACCTGGATCTCGGCTTTACGATCATCAATTTGTTCAATCATAGCAAGAAGAGTTTTTTCCTCTTGGGGATCTTCCGTCTTTAGTAATTCGAGCACTTTTCTTTTATCTAACTGGACGACATAATGGTACGACAGGTAGCCGAACTCCATTTCTCTCAGCCGTGTGGATACATCTAGGCTGTTGGGTACATCAATAATGAAAGATGCCCTGATGCTTTCGCAAACTGATTTAACTTCCCTTGTTGTTTGCAGAATGGCTCTGGCTCCGCATAAATCGGTAAGCTGTTCAACAGGATTTTCATATTTATGTGCTTTCCGTACTGCTTTTTCCGCAAAGCTGGCAACAGATTTAGCCCGCCCTTCAACAAACCCTATCATAGATTTATTTTTAAGTATCTTTTTGAGCATCATCTGGATCAGTTCAGTGTATTGCTCGTAAACCTGCCTTTCCTTTCTAAATTCATTGATCTGTTTTTTATGCCATTTTGGATCAACTTTCATAATGTGATATTATATTGGTTATAAATTTAATATTTTTTTCTCACCACCTTCAATCCCACCAGACCCAATACGTTCGGAATATTTTTTACAGCATAACGATCATAGTCTTTGATATCTTCAGAAAGGTCTCTCCAGTCAATCAGGTATGGAGTTTTCCAGATTTTATCATTTTTTTGTTTACCAAAAGTCCAGCCGGCTAGGGAGCGTTCAGCATTCCATCTCCGGTGCTCAAGTTCTGACAGTTTTTCTATTTCTTCTTCTGAAAATGTTGCTGAAGAGCGTGGATCATCTTTGCTTACGATTTCACAAACTATTCCCCTCATCTTTACACCCATGTGGTCTGCTGCTTTCCGGTTCGAATCTTTGTACTCCTGCGACAGGTTTTCCCAGCTGACATCCGCTTCTTTCGAACCAAAAACTGAAGCCTTTTTTCTTTTCTTCAGGTAGTCGTCATGGATTGCCCTTGCTTTTCTATCCAGGTTACCCCCGATGATGACTTCCTGCGAACACACTTTTGATGGCAAACCGTATGGTTTTATGTTCTGGGAAAAAGTTGCAAAGGATGCATTATCATTGGTCCTGACAAATACCTGCGGGGGTTCGTCTGTTTTATTCAGTTTTATGGATTCGAGCCGGAGGCCAAGCAGCATGTTATGCGTCTTGTTATCGAAGCAGAGTACCATAGTGGTGAATGCATAGGGGTCTTCAAGATATTTTGCCAGATGCTGGATCAGTTGCGGGCTGTTGGCTTCCAAAGCCAGATATTGCAGATCGCAATAATCTGTGTAAGTAGGATAGCGCTCCAGAAAATCAGGAACTTTTTTCTTTGCCAGGCGGTCAATGATCAATACCTGTGGTTTTTTGCCATTGATATAATGTCCAGTAAATGCAGTTTGCAGAGCCAGGGCCTCACCTGCCTTTCCAAAACCAAAGATTATAATCCGTGCATAATTTTTACTATCAAAGGTAATTCCCGAACGGTCGGGAGGGTTATCCTCAAACAATTCACGTGCGCTGTTCTCATACACATTAAAAATGCTCAGTGCGAAACCATTATGAGTATCCTGCACCAGATTATGACTTCTCATTGTATTTAAAAAGTCCTGCTTTTGCAGGTGCATAATACAGTTCAGTGGATTGTTTTTATCTCTGCCGCTTTCTTTTATAAGCTGATAAATGAGCATGCAGGTATTGACCTGATTGTTATCATCTCCCATTAACAGAAAGGCTGAACTGGCTTTGGTGATCTTAACTTTTTTAAGGGTGTTCTTATTGTTGGCATCACCCAGTAAGAGACGACACCCGGATGGCTTGATAGATGCCAGGTTGGGATTGAGGGGATCCCTTTCCACAACCAGTACTTTTTCCTTTTTTTGCAGGCTTTCTTCCATAACATTTTTCCCTTTGGTACCGAACCCTATAACGACCACATGGTTTTTCATCCTTGCTATTTTTATCCGTTTCCATTGCTCTTTAAAAATTTCCAGCAGGGCCATTATAAAGGCCATAACCGTTGTGAGTGGTGCTGTAAAGCGTGCAACATGCAATTCCCAGGGGATAGGCCCCGGCAGGTCTCCACCCTCAAAAGCAAAAAGCTGCAGGGTGCAATAAACAGAACGCACCCAACCATGCTCCAGGGCATGATATTCAAAATAATACCGGAAACCAAAAAAACCGGCTGCCAGGCTGAAGATAAACAGAGCGATTAAAGTGATCCAGTAATAAAGTTTATGATCATTTGTATTGTTTTTTATTGGGGCCATACATTTATTTTTATATTTATTGTTTTGACATTAATTTCAAAGAAAATTGTAACTAATCAGTGTCAAATATAAGATAAAATTATAATCTTTTTTCTTTATATAAATTAATACTTCTTTTTATACAAATTTTTGCATTTTTTCCCATAAAAGTTTACTTTTGTAAAGGTAAACTTTCATTTGACACATAACCGATAACTATTAAATAATTGACTGTTTATGTTAAAAGAATTAAAATCCATCCGTATTTTCATTTCCTCACCCGGAGATGTAGCAGAGGAACGAGCACTTACACGAAAAGTGATTGATCGATTACAGGGAGAGTTTTTCGGCAGGGTCATCCTTGAACCCATCTATTGGGAACATGAGCCTTTGCTGGCAACCCAAACTTTTCAGGAACAAATTACTCGTCCCTCAGAAACAGATATTGTGATTACCATTTTATGGTCAAGGCTTGGCACACGATTACCGGCCCAGTTCACCAAACCGGATGGAAGCCGGTATGAGTCGGGGACAGAATTTGAATTTGAAGATGCCATTAATTCTTTCCAGAACCGGGGAACTCCCGATCTTCTCATATACCGAAAGACAGCCGATCTCCAGGTTAGCTTAAAAGATAAACAGGTCCTGCTTGAAAAGTTAAAACAAAAAGAATCGCTGGATAATTTTTTCGAAAAGTGGTTTCACGACAAGACAGAAGGAACATTAATTGCAGCATTTCATCCTTTTGCTAATTCAGCTGATTTTGAGGAGATATTCGAATCTCATTTAAGTAAACTGATTAAAAGCCGTTTGCCCAAGTCATCTGTAAGTGATAAAATTCCGGTTATTAAACCACAATGGAAGGAAGGATCACCGTTCAGGGGCTTGAATGTTTTTAATTATGAACATTCGCCTGTCTTTTTCGGAAGGACAAAAGCTGTTTCAGAGATCATTGATGCCTTGCGGATCCAGGCGGCAATTGAAAAAGCCATTATACTCATACTTGGTATGAGTGGAGGAGGAAAATCATCCCTTGTAAGGGCCGGTGTATTGCCCATACTCACACAACCCGGCGTGATCGAAGGAGTAGGTTTATGGCGTCGTGCCATCATGAAACCTGGTGATTCTCCCGGTGATCTGTTTGATAGTTTAGCAGCCAGCTTGCTTCAGCAGAATGCATTGCCCGAATTGAGCGCTGACGGCACTGGCTTTAAGGAACTGGCTAAAATATTGCGAGAAACACCGAAAGCAGCAGTTCCTTTGATTAAAGGAGGCCTTTCACAAGCTGCATCTGAGATGGCAAAGAGTGAAAAATTAACAGAACAACCATCTACCAGACTGATGCTG
>CAZREZ010000157.1:0-6998 GCA_964599115.1 uncultured Bacteroidales bacterium | reverse complement strand
TGCCGAAGATCCAGATCAGCATATCAAAAAAATGAATCCCGATATTGGTGGCAATGCCCCCGGATTTGGATTCATCCTCTTTCCAGGACGTGAAATACCAGTTCCCCCGGGAGGTAATATAGGTCAGATCAACCTCATGCTTTTTATCTGCCCTGTTTTTATCCGATGGGTCGTCTTCCATCTTCTGCTTTAATGCGATCAAACTCGGATGAAGCCTGAGCTGAAGAATATTAAAAACCCTTGCCCCCGTATCCGCCTCCATTTCCTCCAGCCCGTCCAGATTCCAGGGATTCAACACCAGCGGCTTTTCACAGATGGCATCTGCCCCATTTCTCAAGGCAAACCGGATATGGGCATCATGCAGATAATTGGGAGAACAGATACTCACATAATCAATGGCATCCCCCTTTCTTCTCTTTTTATCAACATGCCTGTCAAAGCGTTCAAACTCCGTAAAAAAATCAGATTCCGGAAAATAACTGTCAATAACCCCGACACTGTCACTGGGATCAAGAACTGCAACAAGCCGGTTCCCCGTATCCTTTACTGCCCTCATATGCCGCGGCGCCACATACCC
Source organism: uncultured Bacteroidales bacterium (assembly GCA_964599115.1). Classification (GTDB taxonomy): domain Bacteria; phylum Bacteroidota; class Bacteroidia; order Bacteroidales; family JADFUO01; genus JADFUO01. Next base: position 6,421 of record CAZREZ010000157.1, on the reverse strand, counting down.
TGCACCACCAATCAATGCAAATTGTTTCACCTTATAATACCCCCTATTAAAATCCCAACAATCCTGAAAATCCTGAAAATCTGCGTCCCATTCAATAAGCGAAGCCTGACCCCCATCCTTTTCCTTTTCTTCCATTGCATCAATCGAAGCTTGATTGAGTTTCATCTCAGGAATCTTAACTGGAAAAGGAAGACCATTTTGAAAGGTTATCTGTTTGTAAAAAACATTGAATGGACAAAAAAAGAAAGAAAGAAATGCTATTTAAATACAATAACCAAAATAATATATGCCATATTATCCGGTACCTGCTAAAATCAATATTTTTTATGTTTATTGACATAATTATCAGCCTGTTTTTTTATCCAAAATTATAATTTTTATTTAAATAATAAATAATATAGTAGACCAACATCAAGATTTAGCTGACAATCAGCAACATATAATCTACGAAATGCTTTCCTGTGCTATAAAGCTTTCTGTGGGAGCAATAAATTACCATAAGTCTAAAATAATTTTTAAATGGATTTTTAAAGAATAATTTTACTGCAAATTAATATAACAAAAGAATAAAAATTATGGAACTATAATTAATTAAAAATTTATATTATGAAAACCTTTCTAAAAATATTAATAATTTGTCTTTTTCCGCTTGCAATAACAGCACAGCAACTTGGATTCACTCAACATGTTGTAACAAGTAGCTTTACAAAAGGGGCTGATGTTATTGCAGTTGACATTGATCAGGACGAAGATACGGATATCATCGGTGTGAATTCGCATACGAGCGCTGAAATCGCCTGGTGGCAAAATAATGGATTTAATGAATTCACAAAAATCACCATCAGGGATAATCTCAATAAAGTCAGGTCGGTAAGAGCGGAAGATGTTAATGATGATGGGCATATTGATTTAGTTGCAGCAGTTTTTGGCGAAAACAGGATTTTATATTTGGAAAATAATGGTGACGAAACATTTTTAGAATACACTGTGGATACCAATTTTGTGGGTCCGCATACGATTGATATTAAAGATGTAAATGATGATGGAAATTTGGATGTTCTATGTTCCGGATTTGATAATAACTTTCATAATAGTGAAATTGCCTGGTGGGAAAATAATGGTCAATCACCAATAGGATGGACAAAACATCTAATTTCCGACCGGTTTCAGCAGTCACCTTTTATTTATGGAGAAGATATGGATGGTGATGATGACCTTGATGTAATTGCCTGCGGGGAATTGAATGGTGAAATTCTTTGGTGGGAAAACGATGGAAGTCAGTTTTTTACCGAACACATGGTTGATAGTTTATTTAATTATGCTCATACGGTTATTGCCAGGGATGTTGATCTGGATGGGGATATGGATATTCTGGGAGCTGCATGCATGAGCAGCTCGATAGCATGGTACGAAAATAATGGATCTCAGGAATTTATTAAACACTCATTAGGATATTTTGCAGGAGCTCTATGGCTTGATGCTACCGACTTAGACAATGATGGCGACCGCGACTTGTTTGGCGCCCCACAAGGTGCAAGTCAGCTTGCCTGGTGGGATAATCCCGGAAACCAACAGTTTATTAAACACAATTTTAACAGCACCTTTACACAATCTTTTTGTGTTGTTCCTGCTATGATGGATAATGATAACGACACCGATCTTGTCGCAATAGGCTGGAATTCCAATAAAATTTCCTGGTTTGAGAACAGGCTTGAAGACCCTAACCTTCTCAATGAACCCGAAAGCGTGGTTTATGATTCAATCTATGAACGTTATCTTGTATCAAACTGGGGAGATGGAAATATAATCCAGATAGATAGTTCCGGACAACAGGACTATTTTAATACGGAATTATCCTCTACTGCTGGTTTACATATTGTTGGTGATACTTTATTTGTATCTTCAAATGAAGGTGTTTATTCAGGAATAATTGGTTTTTTACTTTCAACCGGCGAAATTATTTTTCATGTTGATATAACTGAAAAACAATTACTTAATGATATTACTTCTGATTTAGACGGGAATCTTTATGTAACAGATACTGATGCACATAGAATATATAAGGTCAATATAAATGATATGACATATACTACATTTGTTAATTCCGGATTGGGATGGCCTAATGGGATAATTTTCGATTCTACAAATAACAGGTTGTTGGTTTTAAATGGAGGTTTAGCGAATAGACCATTAATATCGGTTAATCTTGAAGATTCAACTATTTCGACGGTTGTGGAAACAGGATTAAATGCGATAGATGGGTTAACTACTGATAATAATGGAAACACTTATTTTTCGTCATGGGGAACAGACAAAGTTTACCGTTATGATGAAACATTTACAAATTCACCTGAAGTGGTGTCAAGCGGGCATAATAATCCTGCTGATATATTTTTCAATAAGCTGAATAATATCCTCGCTGTCCCAAATTTTAATTCCAATTCAGTGGATTTTATTCCTATAACTATTACAAATCAGAATGAAATTAAAAAAAACAAAATAAATAATATAAAGCTGTTTCCTAATCCTTTTACCGACTATATTAATTTTGATTTTTATCTTCCCGAAAATGCTCTCACAAAAATATTTGTTTATGATGTTCTTGGGATCAGGATTGCAGAATTATTAAATAAAGAATTAAACAGAGGTGATTATTCGATATCGTGGAATGGCAGGGATAAAAATGATAAAGAAACAACTCAGGGAATTTATTTTATATTTTTTAACATTGAAGATCATTTTAGAACTATTAAAGTAATTAAACATTAACTATTAAATTATTAAAACAATGAAAACACAGAAATTAAATTTAGTAAAAAAAGCCTTGCTTATCTGCATGATAAGTGCTTTTGTGATGAGTACCTTTAACTTACAAGCCGGTGATGATAATAAAATTGTTATTGGTGAAAAAATAACAATTAAATCAAATGCTTTAGATGAAGAAAGGCAGATGCTTATTTATTTGCCTGCCGGGTATGATAGGACAACTACTAAATATCCTGTACTTTATCTTTTAGATGGAGGATATCATTTTTTTCACGTTTCAGGTATTGTGCAGTTTCTATCTTCACAGGGATTAATACCACAAATGATCGTTGTAGCTATTACAAATGTTGACCGAAACAGGGATTTTTCGCCTTCTCATGTTGATGCCATCCCGACTTCGGGTGGTGCTGAAAAATTCATGTCATTCCTATCTGATGAGTTGATTCCATATATTGATGATAATTTTAGAACACAGTCATACCGAATTCTTGTAGGTCATTCATTTGGTGGAACATTTGCAACTTATGCATTATTGGAAAAACCGGATTTATTTAATGCATATATTGCTATTAGCCCTTATTTACAATTCGATAACGAATTAATTGTAAAACAAGCTGAAACCAATCTGAAATCAAGTTATAATAAAGATATATGTTTTTATATGACTCTTGGCAATGAGCCGGGTTATGTTCCTGCTTTAGAGAAGTTCACTTCAATTATCAAATCAAAATCATCTGCTGAGCTGGAACTCTTTTATGTAAATATGAAAGAAGAAACGCATGGCTCTATCCCTCATTTGAGTATTTACAACGGACTTGAAAAGATTTTCTCAGACTGGAAGTTGCCAAATGAATTATATAATGAAGGTTTAGCAGCTATAGATAATCATTACAAATACCTTTCGGATAAATATGGTAATAAAATCCAAACTCCGGAATATGCCATTAACCTGTTAGGATATACCTATTTAAATAAAAAAGAATTTGATAAGGCAATTAAGGTTTTCAAAAAAAATGTAAAGAGGTTTCCCGAATCAGCAAATGTATACGACAGTCTTGGTGAAGCTTATGAAAAGAGCGGACAGTTTGATCAAGCAAAGAAGAATTATGCTAAAGCCTGTAAATTAGCCGAAAAGGAAGCTCATGTTAATTTGATAATATATAAGGATAATCTTTCAAGAATACAAAAGACTTTAGAAAAATGAAAAAAATAGTTAAGAACACAGTAATCATTTATATTGTCCTGTTATTTAACATGATGAATATTTTTGGACAGGAGGTTACATTTATAACTCATATAGTTGATGATAACTTTGATGGACCCGGTGGTATTTATATTGCTGACTTGAATAATGACGGACAAAAAGATATTATATCAGCAGCGATAGATGATAATACAATTGCATGGTGGGAAAACCAAAAGGGAGATTCAATTACCTGGCAAAAATACATAATTGACAGTGATTTCATAGGGGCCATTTATGTCAGTACTGCTGATGTGGATGGTGATAGCCTGCCAGACATTTTAGGTGCTGCTTATTATTGTGATGAAATCGCCTGGTGGCATAACGAAGGAGGAAATCCAATCCTGTGGACTAAGCAAACAATTGAGAGTAATTTTATTGATGCCCACGAAATTATGGCTTATGATATTGACCAGGATAATGATATGGATATTCTTGGTGTTTCTGCCGGATTGAACACTATAGCCTGGTTTGAAAATGATGGCAGTTATCCTGTTCAATGGACGAAGCATATTGTTGAGAATAATTTTGCAGGAGCCAGGTCAGTAGATGCAGGAGATCTGGATGGCGATGGTGACATTGACCTTGCAGGTGCAGCTTTATTGAACAATGAAATTGCATGGTGGCGTAATGAAGGAAACTCACCAATAGAATGGACAAAGTTTACAATTAATTCAAATTTCATGTATTCGCATAAAGTTCACATTTCAGATATAGATAAAGATAATGATCTTGATATACTTGGTACGGCATATTCATCAGGAGTAAGCTGGTGGCGAAATGATGGTGGAGACACAATAGTATGGGAAAAACAGATAGTTGGCGTACTTAACACAGCTGTAATTGCCTGGGCAGTTGATATGAACCAGGATAATGATATGGACATTATATGCTCAGCACAGGACCTCAGCAGACTTGTTATGTGGAATAATGAAGGCAGTAATTCATTAAATTGGGATTACCAGTTGATAGATAATACTCTTTCCGGTTCATGGCCATTGTATTGCGGTGATTTGGATAATGACAGCGATATTGATATTGTTTGTGGCGGAAACTATGAAAACGAGATCAGATGGTATGAGAATGATTTGATTACAACTTCTAATTACGAAATCACAGAAAATCCTGACAATTTGAATTTGATTTGCTTTCCGGTTCCTTTCAAAGAGGAAATTAATATTAAATATACTCTGCCGGATCAATCATTTGTTACTATTCAAATATTCGATTTTACCGGTAGATTGATTAAAGATTTATTAATGAAAGAACAATTGCAGGGAGATTATTGTGTAACCTGGAATAAAACGAACAATATGGGGAGCAATATACAACCCGGAAATTATTTTTGTATATTACGAACTGAAACCGACATTATTGTAAGTAAAATTATTTTGGTGAAATAATTAATAAATTATCAAAAATAAAAAACTATAAAAATGAAAACTATTTACTTAACAACTGGCTTTTTGCTAATAAGCTTTGTTGGTTTAGCACAAAACCTCCTTAACAATCCGAAAAGCGTGGTTTATGATTCGTCAAACCATCGTTATTTTGTATCAAACTGGGAAGATGGAAATATTGTAGCAATTGATCAAACAGGTCAGCAACAAATTTTTAATGATACACTCCAACATGTTGCAGGATTGCATATTAACAATATCCTCGCTATCCCAAATTTTAATTCTAATTCAGTGGATTTAATTCCGCTTGCCTCAGTAATTCAAGTTCCGGGTGACCAGCCTACTATTCAGGCCGGCATTAATGTAGCAGAAACCGGAGATACTGTTCTGGTAGCTCCCGGAACTTATTATGAAAACATCAATTTCAAAAGAAAAAATATTGTAGTTGCCAGCCATTATATTATAAACAATACTATCGTTAATAACGAATCTGCATTAAAAGGCGGGGCAATGTATTTATGGTCAACACAGCTTAATGCCCGTAATAATATTATTTGGGGAAACACCCAGGCATCAGAAGTCCCGATATACCTTTATGGTGTTGCAACTGCAGAAATAACCTATACTGATATCGAAGGTGGTTATACAGGTGAAGGTAATATTGATCTACCACCTCAGTTTGCGGATACTAATTTTATTCTTGTTACAACATCTCCCTGTATTGATACAGGAAATCCGAATGTTCAATTTGATGACCCTGAAGATCCGGAAAATCCGGGGCAGGCACTCTGGCCATCCCATGGGCAACTGAGAAATGATATGGGTGCTTATGGTGGCCCTTTCAGAAATAATCTTGCAGATTTAACGACGGGAATTAATATATATGATAAAAACAAAACAAAGTTTATTAATCTCAAACTAAGAAAATCCTATTGATTAAATAGCAAATCTTGAAAACATATATATTACTATTTGTTTTAATAAGCCTTTTGGGTAGTAATAATACTAATAC
>CAZREZ010000156.1:0-7071 GCA_964599115.1 uncultured Bacteroidales bacterium | reverse complement strand
TGTCAATAAAATCAATGGTTACAAAGGATGTTCAGGGTAAGTGCGGAAAACAGGAAAAACACCTAAGGGAATAAACCATAGTTTCTTTTTCCATGGACCCGGGTATAAAATCATAAGAAGCGCAAACTGTGTAAACTGCTTTAATCCTGAACAGCCGGCGTTTATTTCAATATAACCTATGTTTGGAAAATACATTGTTTGTTTAACAATTGTTATGTTAATATTTAAAACATGAGAAACAAACCATGAACTTTCAAGAAAAACCTGTTTTGACATAAAATCAAATGCAATATAAATTACATCATGAATAGGAGCATAATGTAATTGGTATGCCCAAAAGCGCCAGGAAAAATGGATTATTAATGTTATTATTGCAAATATTGCAACTTCACGAAAGGCATGAAGATTATATTTTTTAATAAAATTATTAATATACAAAAAGCATTTCTTTTTCATATTGGCAAAAATAAAAAAATATTTTTTACTCCGCTCAAAATTATTCCGTCTGCAAAATTGTTAATTAATAAATAATATTCTATTTTTGCACCCTCAAAATTTTGAAGTAAAAATATTAAATTAATAATTAATAACTTATGCAGAACAGAGGAGCAATTAAATTTTTTGCAATAGCATTCGCTTTAGTTTGTTTATTCCAGTTGTCATTTACATTTTTTACAACCAGTGTTGAAAGAAAAGCCAGGGAGTTTGCCAATAATGAAGAAACAATAAAATTAGCAAATAAACTTGCCAAGGGGCATGAATTAAAAGAAGGATTTTTATTGGATTCAATTATCAAGGTAAGAAAAAACTATTACCTTGATTCTATGTCAAACGAGATTGTTTTTAATATTCTTTTAAGAAAATATACTTATAAAGAATGTAAAGAACGTGAAATAAACCTCGGTCTTGATCTTAAAGGTGGTATGAATGTAGTGCTGGAAGTTAAGATTGGTGATATCGTTAAAGCTTTATCGGGAAACAGCCAGAATCCTGTATTCATTGAAGCATTAAAACTTACTTATGAAAAACAAAAAAATAGTCAGAAAGATTTTGTTACACTTTTTGGTGAAGCTTTTGAAGAAGTTGATCCCAATGCCAGATTGGCTGCTGTTTTTAATACTGTTGAATTAAAAGACAAGATCAATTATAACTCTACTAACGAGGAAGTTCTTGGTGTTATACGCGGTGAAACCGATGGTGCTATTGACAGGGCATTTAACATTTTAAATACTCGTATAAACCGTTTTGGTGTAGCACAGCCAAATATTCAAAGATTAGCTGCAACAGGAAGAATATTAGTAGAATTGCCGGGCATCAAAGATCCTGAACGTGTACGAAAATTATTACAGGGTACTGCTAAACTTGAATTTTGGGAAACCTATAATTTTGCTGAACTACAATCATATTTTGCCGAAGCAAACAAAAAACTAAAAACAACATTAGAAGCTGAGGAATTTTTTGAAGAAACCAGCGAAGATAAACCTGAAACAGAAATTCTGACTGAGGAAATTCAGGAAGAAACAGGTACGGATGAAACTACATCAGGATTGGAAATAGAACAGGATTCTCTTGAAGAAACATCTTCATTATTAGAACAATTAGAACAAGATACTAGTGAACTTGCTACTCAAGAGCAAGATTTTGAAGAATATGCGAAAGAAAACCCTTTATATGCCTATTTAGTACCTGCTTATTATCAAAACGAACAGGGACAGTATGTTGCCGGAAGCGGTGCTGTAGTAGGATTTTCTTCTATTAAGGATACAGCCAGGGTTAATAATATGCTTAGGAAAGTTAATAATGTCTTTCCGAAAAATCTTAAGTTAGCATGGACAGTTAAACCTGATCAAAACCGACCGGAAATACTTAACTTAGTTGCATTAAAAGTTACTTCCAGAGACAAAACATCTGCCTTAAGCGGTGATGTTATTGTTGATGCACGTCAGGATTATTCGCAGAACGGACAGGTTAGTGTTACAATTAATATGAACGCTGATGGTGCAAGAATATGGAAAAGACTTACAGGTGATAATATTGGTAAACAAATTGCTATCGTTTTAGATGATTATGTTTACTCACATCCAAATGTAAACACTGAGATTCCAAGCGGACGTTCGGAAATCAGCGGTGGTAATATGACTCTTGAGGAAGCTAAAGACCTCGCAAACATTTTAAAAGCAGGTAAATTGCCTGCACCTGCCAGAATTGTAGAAGAAGCCGTTGTAGGACCATCTCTCGGAAGGGAAGCAATAAATGCAGGATTATGGTCATTTGTAGTTGCATTTATTTTGGTGTTGGTATATATGATCATATATTATAACAAGGCGGGATGGGTTGCCGACCTCGCATTATTAACAAATGTATTCTTCTTATTCGGTGTGCTTGCATCTTTGGGTGCTGTACTGACTTTGCCAGGTATAGCTGGTATAATTTTAACACTTGGTATGGCTGTTGATGCCAACGTGATTATTTACGAACGTATAAAAGAAGAGGTACGCGCCGGTAAAGGCATGCGGCTCGCAATAAGCGATGGTTATAAAAATGCTTACTCTGCAATTATTGATGGTAACGTTACTACTTTATTAACCGGTATTGTTCTGTATACATTTGGCTCGGGACCTGTTCAGGGATTTGCAACCACACTTATCATTGGTATATTATCTTCATTGTTCTCTTCTATATTTATTTCAAGAATGATTTTTACTTATTTTCTTGATAAGAACAAAAAAATCAATTTTGATAATAAATTTACTAAAAATACACTTGCAAATGTTAATATTGATTTCCTTAGCATGCGTAAAGGAGCTTATATATTTTCTACTATTATTATAATAATGGGAATCATTTCATTAACTATCAGGGGATTGAATTTTGGTGTTGATTTCTCAGGTGGCAGAACTTATATTATTCGTTTTGATCAGGATGTTAAAACTAATGAAATAAGAGATGCCCTTGTTGGCGAATTTGATAAAGCACCACCTGAAGTGAAAACTTTCGGTCCAAACAAACAAGTAAAAATTACTACTAAATACCTGATTGATGATAATTCTGAGGAAGTGGATTCAATTATTCAAAGCAAACTTTTTAACGGATTACATCAATTTTATGAAGATCAAACCATTGAATATAAAGATTTTGTTTCCGACACTGAAATTGAAGACAAGTTGGTTGGAATATTAAGTTCTCAGAAAGTTGGCCCTACTATTGCCGATGATATCAGGAATAAAGCTGTGCTTGCTGTTGTATTTGCTTTGATTGTAATATTTATATACATTGCAATAAGATTTAAAAAATGGCAGTATGGTCTTGCAGGTGTAATTGCACTTTTCCACGACTCAATGATAACTATATCATTGTTCTCCCTGTTTTATAATGTACTGCCGTTTAACCTTGAAATTGACCAGGCATTTATTGCTGCTATACTTACAATAATCGGTTATTCAATCAATGATACTGTAATTATTTTTGACCGTATTCGTGAATACTTAGGTCTTTATCCTAAAAAAGATTTAAAAACAAATATCAACAATGCTTTAAACAGCACTTTGGCACGTACTATCAACACTTCAGGAACTACTTTGGTTGTTTTAATTATTATCTTTATCTTCGGAGGTGAGATTATTCGTGGATTTACATTCGCATTACTTATCGGTATCTTGATTGGTACTTATTCTTCATTGTTTAATGCTAGTCCTATTGCTTATGATCTGATAGGTGAAAAAGCCAAAAAAATAATACAATCAACCAAATATCTCAAAAAAAAGAAAAAGTAAAAGAAAGGTAACACTTAGCATAGCATAGCTACAAACAAATTAGCTTAAGTGATAGTTAATAAAAAGTCAGCAGTCGGCAATTGGCAGTCAGCAGTCGGCAATCAGCAATCGGCAATCAACAGTATGCGATTAATAGGCTAAGGACTGAAGACTGAGGACTGGGGACTGAAGACTGGGGACTGAAGACTGGGGACTGAAGACTGGGGACTGAAGACTGGGGATTGAAGACTGGGGATTGAAGACGGATATAACTTTTTAAATTTTAAAAGTCCTGTTTATTGCAGGACTTTTTTTATTACTTTTGTTTCAGAATAAACAAAGTTTTATGTTTGATTTTATTTTATTATTTTTTGATATTAGTACAGGAGAGATTCTAATAATCCTTGTCGTGGTTTTTTTGATATTTGGTCCGCAAAAAATTCCTGAACTCGCAAGGAAAATAGGGAAAGGGGTATACGAAATAAAAAAAGCTTCCAGAGATATAAAAGATGAAATTAGCCGTGAAGTAAATAAAGTTGAGAAAGAATCAGGTGTTAAGGATATAGATGAAAAATTAAAAGAGTTTAAAAATACTTAGTTTTCGTGCAAAGACTATATAGGAAGTTCATATTATCTTTAAATAAAAAATAAAAAAATTCGTTATCTAAAATAACATGATGGGAGTTATTGCAGATAGAACCTAAAGATTTTATTTTAAACTGATCATGAACGAAAATACGGATGTCAGAAAATGTATTAAATACTAAAATTTTTACCCATGAAATATTATAAATATTCGATTTTTATTTTAATATTTGTTTTAATTGCTTCGGCAACAAGTTTTGCCCAGAAAGATTATGCAAGAACAGCTGACGATGCTTTTGAAGACCAGCAATATATTGTTGCAATTGAGAGATATAAAAAAGCATATACAAAAGTAAAAAGCAATAAGACTGAAAAAAACAGAATATCTTACCAGCTTGCCGAATGTTACCGGCTTATAAACAATACACGGAGGGCAGAAAGTCAGTATAAAAGACTTGTGAAAGCAAATTATGATAAAAAAGAACCTTTAATACTTTTATATTATGCGGATGCATTAAAAGCAAATAAGAAATATGATTTAGCACTTATTCAATACAATGCATATAGCGAAGTAGTGCCTGACGATAAGCGAGGTCCTGATGGTGCCGAATCAGCAGTACTGTCAAAAGAATGGGAGGAAAATCCAACAAAATATGAAATTGAGAATATTAAGAAACTAAATTCAAGGGAAGCAGATTTTTCTCCGGCGTATGGAAGCGAAAATTACAACTCATTAATTTTTACATCTACAAGAGAAGGTGCAACCGGTAAAGCTACCGATGAATGGACAGATCAGAATTTCAGCGATTTGTTTACTGCAAGGTTAGACCGGAAAGAAGAATGGAGTACTCCGGTTTTGCTTGACACAAAAGAAGACGGAATAAATACTGAATCTAATGAAGGCACTCCTGTTTTAAATGCTAAATTTAATTCTATGTATTTCACACGCTGCCCTAACGAAGACAAAAAAATTTGTGGCTGTCAGATATATAAATCAAAAAGGATAGGTCGTAGCTGGGGTGATCCCGAGATCATAATGCTTGGCAATGATACAAATGCTGCCATCGGTCATCCGGCTTTTAGCGAAAATGAACTTATAATATATTTTGCATCAGACAGACCCGGTGGATTTGGTGGAAAGGATATATGGGTAGCTTTTCGTGATACTAAAGAAGAAGAATTTGGAAGACCACAGAATATAGGACCGGTTGTTAATACTGCCGGCGATGAAATGTTTCCATACCTTCGTTCGGATACGGTTTTGTATTTTGCTTCAAACGGTCATATAGGGATGGGTGGATTGGATATACTCATAACAACAATTGATGAAGAAGGAAAATGGGCTAAGCCTGAAAACTTAAAATATCCTATTAATTCCAATAATGATGATTTTGCTATTATCTTTCATCCCGAAAAGGAAGAAGGATATTTTAGTTCAAACAGGAAAGGAGGAAAAGGTAAAGAGGATATATACTATTTTATTATCCCACCGGTTGAATTTACTTTAACAGGTATTGTAAAAGACGACAGAACTTTACAGTATGTTCCCGGAGCCTGGGTGGAATTAGTTGGTTCTGACGGAATATCTGTTTCTACCAAAACAAATTCAAAAGGGATTTTTAATTTCGGGAAAAGTCAGGTATTACCTAATACAAATTATGATATTATTGTTTCTAAAGATGATTACTTTACTACAAAAGGAAGTGAAACAACTGTCGGCTTAGAACGAAGTAAAGATTTTGAACGGGATTTTATGCTGCAACCCATTCCTGAAGAACCGATATTGCTTCCTGAGATTCTTTACGATCTGGCAAAGTGGGATTTAAAGCCTCAGTATGAGGATTCGCTGCAGGGACTTATTAAAACACTGGATGCTAATGAAACTATTACAATAGAGCTTGCATCACATACCGATGCAAGAGATACTGATGAAAGAAATGATATTTTGTCACAAAAACGTGCTCAATCCGTTGTTGACTATCTGATATTAAGAGGCATAGACCCCGATAGGTTAGGGGCAAAAGGTTATGGGGAAAAAATCCCGAGAAAATTGAAAAAAGAAATTTCACGCGAAGGATTTACTTTTACTATTGGAACAGATCTGACAGAAGAATATATCGCATCATTAAGCACTGAAGCCGAAAAAGAGGCTGCACACCAATTAAATCGCCGTACTGAATTTGCGGTTTTAAATAAGGATTATATTCCTAAACCGAAAAATATTGAAATAACATCAGAAGTTGAAATCCAGATAAATCCGGAGGAAAATATTGTTAAATATACTGAAGAAGATAAAACAGGTGCAATACAGGCAAAATGTTTAATTAACGGATATTATATGCAATTTACCTATGATAGAAATGTGCCGGCACAAATATCACTTAGATCTGCATTGATTTTATTAAATAAAGGAGCTATAAGTAAATCCGATTTTAAAGGAGAAGTAACCAAAGTGCTGGCAGAAGGTTCAATTGCAAATAATGCCGTTTTTACAATTAAAGAACTAAGAATTGCAAGTAAAACCATTAATGATATTGATATAACCGTAAATCACAAACTTAAACAATCTCTTATATTGGGTGATGATATTTTATCAAAATTTGGGAATTACATAATTGATGATCAACAGAAAATAATTGTTTTTACATATAAAGAATAAATACTAATTAGTGTCAGTCCATAAAGTCCGAAAGTTTAAATAAATATTAAAAATCACAAATGACAAGCACCAAAA
>CAZREZ010000155.1:0-7157 GCA_964599115.1 uncultured Bacteroidales bacterium | reverse complement strand
ATATAATCAAAAAGCACAGTGCATCAGAGTCAATTTGTTTGTTATCGCCTGCTGCAGCAAGTTACGACATGTTTAAAAATTTTGAAGAAAGAGGAAATCTTTTTAAGAAGTTGGCAAAGAGCCTATAGTCACAAATGCAAAAATTTTGGTGTTGGGTCAAATCCGTTGATTAAACTGACGGGTTAACCCGTCAGTGGAGTAAGCCATGACTATCTTCAACTGTTTTAATCCATGACCAAAAATTTACTTACTCATGAGTATCCTAAAAAATCCTTTATAAATATTTGTGTTTAGGGGTGTCCCAATGCTGAAAACTGTACAGAACATCTCACTATAAACTGCTACTGCTACTAAAAACTGCCTATACTACTGCCACTTCTTACTCAGCCTTCTTCTCCTTTGGCTTTTCTACTTTCTTCACCGTTGTTTTCTTTTTTGTCGCTTTTTCTTTTGTTTCGGTCTTTTTTGTTGTTGTTTTCTTTTCAGCGGTTTTTGGTTTAGTTTCTGCTTTAGCTTCTGGTTTGGTTTCTACTTTTGATTCCTGAACTATTACAGTTTCTTCTGCTTTTTTGGAACTCGTTTTTTTAGCAGTAGTTTTAGGTTTTGATTCTGCTACAGCCTTTTCCTGAATTGATTTTTGAGGATAAGTTTCTGGTTTTAGTTCCTCAGCTTTTTCTTTCAATTCAACTACTTTTTTTGGTACAAATACATTCTTCTTTCTTTTTTTTTGCCTTCTAACTCCATAAGTACCTATAACGATTTTTCCTCTTTTTGTTTTTTTGTCACCTTTTCCCATATTTTAAATTTTTTGTAAAAATAGGAATATTTTTTTTCTAACAAAATATAATATCTTAATAAATTAATTTACTTTTGCACCACAAAAATATAAAACTATGGCAAAAAAGAAAGATAAAACAGAAGGTAAAATTGTAGCTGTTGAAGAAGTATTGGGTAAAACCGAACAATTTATCGAAAAAAACCAGAAATTATTAACTATATTTGTTGCAATAATTGTGGTTTTAGTTTTAGGATATTTTGGATACAAAAAATTTTATCTTGCACCTTTAGAAAAGGAAGCACAATCCCAAATATTCATGGCTGAAATGTATTTTGAGCAAGACTCTTTAAACAGGGCATTATACGGCGATGGCAACTATCTTGGATTCATTGATATTATTGATGAATACAGTAGTACTAAAACCGGAAATCTTGCAAATTATTATGCAGGGATTTGTTTTTTAAAAAATGGCGAGTTTGAAGAAGCAATTGATTATTTAAAAAATTTCAGCAGTTCTGATCAAATCATAGGACCTATGGCTTCAGCCGCAATTGGTGATGCCTATATGGAACTCGGTGATCCTGAAAAATCATTAACATACTATTTGGAAGCCGCCGGAAAAAGCAACAATGAATTCACCGCTCCTGTATTTTTAATGAAAGCAGCATGGACTTACGAAGAACTTGGCGAATACAACAAAGCATTAAAACTTTATGAAAGAATTAAAAAAGAATTTTACAGAAGTTATGAAGCCAGAGAGATTGACAAATATATTGCCCGTGCTAAAAGCTTAGCAGCTAAGGATTAACGATTTTTGATTTAAGAAGCAGTAAAACAGCACAAAGAATTTGGAAAATAAAATCGTAAATCAAAAATCGGTGCTCCTTGCTGGATATTCAAAAGAGATAGCTTGAAGAATGACAAAAGAACTTAGAATAATTTTTTTAGGTACTCCGGAATTTGCCGTTCCATCCTTAGATATATTAATAAAAAACGGATATAATATTGTTGCTGTAATTACAACTCCTGACAAACCAGCCGGCAGAGGAAAAAAATTACAACGATCAGCTGTAAAAAAATACTGTCTTGAACATAACTTAAAACTTTTACAAGCTGATAATTTAAAGGATCCGGAGTTTTTAAATCAAATAATATCACTTAAGGCTAACCTTCAAATAGTAGTTGCTTTCAGGATGCTGCCTGAAGCTTTTTGGAAAATACCGGAATTAGGCACATTTAATCTTCATGCATCAATATTACCACAATACAGAGGAGCCGCTCCTATTAACTGGGCTATTATCAATGGTGAAGCTGAAACCGGTGTAAGCACTTTTTTTCTTGAACATAAAATTGATACAGGAAAAATTATTTTTTCGGAAAAAACAAATATCCTACCTGATGAAAATTTTGGCGAACTTCATGATAAATTAAAAATTCTCGGGGCAAAACTCGTGTTAAAAACCGTTAAGGCAATTGAGAAAAACAATATCACAACAACAGATCAAACATCATTAATCAACTCTAAAACAAAATTAAAAACAGCCCCAAAACTAACAAAAGAAATATGCAAAATAAACTGGCAGAAAAACACATCGGAAATTCATAATCTTATTCGTGGATTAAGCCCCTACCCTGCTGCTTTTACAGAACTAATCTCACCTGAAAACAAAATGTTTTCAATAAAAATCTTCTCTGTATCCTATAAAAACATCTCACACTCATTTAAACCGGGTACAATTATTACAGACGGAAAAACAAAATTAAATATTGCTGTTAGTAATGGAACAATACTAATAAATGAACTACAATTAGCAGGTAAGAAAAAAATAAAAATTGCAGATTTTCTTAGAGGTTTTAGTGTTAATGAAAAATGGAAAGTAAACCTAAAATAGCCTGATATCAGCTAAAACACTTGCTATTATGGGTATTTACGCAATGAGTTATTAACAAAATACTTGTTTTATTAACATTTTCAAGGGTTTTAGAACAATCTTCTTGTTTTTTCATTGAAATAGCTTATATTTGCATATCTTCTTTATTTTAATTATTAATTAAAACCTAAAAAAATGAACAAAGCAGAATTAATTGAAGCAATTGCTTCAGACGCAAAATTAACAAAAGCTGATGCCAAAAGAGCATTAGATGCATTCGTTGGCGCAACCTCAAAAGCACTATACAAAGGTGAAAGAGTAGCATTGGTTGGCTTTGGTTCTTTCGGTGTGGCTAAAAGAGCTGCCAGAAAAGGAAGAAATCCACAAACAGGTAAAGAAATTAATATTGCAGCAAAAAAAGTTGTTAAATTTAAACCAGGTGCCTCATTGCAAAAAACAGTAAAATAATATTTACAAAAGTTTATAAAATAGGCTGTCTCAAAAAGGGCAGCCTCTTTTATTTAAAGATAATAGCCCATCCCAATAGTAAAATTCAGTGAATTAATATCTTGTTTAAATGTTTGGGTATCGATAGTACCATCAATATTATGAATTTTTACATCCTTGAACTTTGGTTTTGATGCTGTATAATCAACATTAAAGATTAAATATTTATTACCCATTTTATATTTAAACCCTGTTCCGAAATTATAAGCAAATGATACTCCGTGATATTTTTCGCGTTCAAAAGTATATGTAACAGGTGAGCCCTGAAAAATAGTGCTTGCATATAATTTATATTCAGGGGAATAAGCAGTATAAATTCCGCATAAAGCCCGAAAATCAAAGAAAAATCTATTGGAAAGAGGAAGTGTAGCCAGACCTCCTATGAGTATTCCGCCAATACCCCAGTTAGCTGCTTCAACCGACCATGAAGTATTAGGAAGCTCTTCCTTGTTTGCATCAGTTATTTCATCCTGTAAAGCGGATCTGTTTATAGAATTTGTTGAACCTGTTACCAATGCAGCTAAACTAAAGTTTCGACTTAATCTATAAGCAACAGAAATATTAAAATTGAATCCAACTTTTGCAAACCCGGATTCTTCTTTAGATAAATTCGTTGATTTATAATCACTTAAAGGAATACATGGACCTACTGATAAGCCAACAAATACTTTTTCTGATTGTCCGATTGCCTGGTTAATTGAAGCAATTAAAAAAATTAAAGATAAAATTTTTAAAATTTGTCTTTTCATGACTTTATATTTTATATTTATTAATTTTCTGTAAAAATAAGCCTAAAATCTTATTCTATATTGTCTTTTCCAGTACAGTTTGTTTTCTTCCACAACATCCAATTTATCATTATCCTTCAACCATTGAATAACTTTTATTACTTTATCCTCATTTACACCTTTAACCGTGTCAACTATTTCTGTTACAGATGCCGGTTTATCTTTTAGTATCGGCTTAATTTTTTCAAGGATAATATTAAATTCAAGCTCATTGATTTCTATTTTGTTTCGTTTAAGACAAACATCACATTTACCGCAACGTTTTGAACCTGTTTCACCAAAATAAGCAAGCAACAACTGGCTACGACATTTATTTATTGAAGACACATAATCAATTACTGCCTGAAGACGTTTTTTTGCAGCATTTTTGCGGTCTTTATAATTTTCCTTTGAAATTAGCAGATCTTTTTTATCTATTCTTTCTCTTGTATATAATAACTGTGGTTTGTTTTTTCGCGGAATATATGTAAGTATATTCAATTGATGAAGCTTTTTAAGAAATTTATAAACATTTTCTAATTTCATCCCTGATCTGTTAGCAATCTCAGTTTCGTTTATTTTTACAAAATCGCTAAAAACACCACTATACGAACGCAAAATAAGTTTAATAAAATTATCATAATATAAATTCTCAACCTGAAACCTGTATAAGTCTTCTTTATTCATAATAAAATGAATTCGTGAAGGAGAATTAACTGTTTCATTTAGTACAATATAACCTTCTTTTTCAAGAAATTTCAGTGCATTGTAAACTATTAATGGAGGAAATTTGTAATTATTACTGAAATCGTTGATCTCAAAATCAAAAGAAACATCCTTACCACTACCAACAGCTAATTGAAAATAATTTCCCAATGCCTGATAAATTGATTTGATTTTATCGATATCAGGATATGCAGTTAAAAGATTATTTTTCGCATTTATAATATCAGCTTGTTCATATAGCAAGATTGCAAAAGATTGTTTTTCATCTCTGCCGGCACGGCCTGCTTCCTGAAAATAAGCTTCAATACAATCAGGCAAATCCAGATGAATAACAAAACGAACATTTGACTTGTCAATACCCATACCAAAAGCATTGGTTGATACAATTATTCTGATATAGCCTTTCATCCATTCATTTTGCTTTTTATCACGAATTTTTTGCTCCAAACCTGCATGATAATAGTCGGCTTTTATTTTATTTTTATTTAAAAAGTCTGAAATTTCACGAGTTTTTTTTCTATTCCTTACATAAATAATTCCCGTACCTTTTATCTTACTTGCAATTTTCAACAGTCTTTTTAGTTTGTCCTCTTCCTTTATCACTACATAAGTGAGGTTCTTACGTTCAAAACTTTTCTGAAAAACATTTTCTAGCTTAAATTCAAGTTTTGACTGTATATCCTTAACAACATCAGGTGTGGCAGTAGCAGTCAAAGCTAAAACAGGAACATTAGGTATTATTTGTCTAATTTCAGCAATCTTCAGATAAGGAGGTCTAAAATCATAGCCCCATTGCGAGATGCAATGAGCTTCGTCAACTGTCAAAAGATTAACGTTCATTTTTTTTATATTCTCTCTCAGGATTTGAGTTTCAAGACGCTCGGGTGAGATATATAAAAATTTTACGTCACCATAAACACAATTATTAAATGCAATATCAATTTCATTTCTATGCATTCCCGAATATATTGCTACTGCTTTAATACCTCTATTTTTAAGATTTTCAACCTGATCCTTCATTAAAGCAATTAGGGGTGTGATTACAATACAAATTCCCTCTGATACCATTACAGGCACTTGAAAGCAAATGGATTTGCCTCCGCCTGTAGGCAACAATGCTAAAGTATCATTTCCTTCCAGAACTGAATTTATTATCTCTTCCTGCATCGGACGAAAAGATGAAAAACCCCAATATTTTACAAGTATATTCCGTATTGGCAAAGCTGATAGAGTTATATTTGATTATTATATTTCATCAAATATAATATTTTTTCTTGAATTTAATAATAAGTCTGAATAATTCTGCTAAATAATATTTTGATGTGCTGGATAATAAAAATATATTTCATTATATCTAAAATAAGGTTATTATATTCAATTTCTAATTTCCAATATCCATTTATTTCTACTAGCTTCAACAAATTTCCAATTATTATTGTTCCTATTTGTTTTATTCCTATTCAACTTTTCTAACGGCATCAATAATAGTACCATCTACCCATTTTATTACTGCAACGATTTCATCACTTAATTTTGGTTTAGCAGGTACTCCACAAATTTTTTCTGCTTCTTTTTTTAATTCTTCAATAGTTTTTATAGGCAATTCCGAACCTTTCAATTTCTCAATCAGGTCGGTTCGTCTTGGATTAATAGCAATTCCTCTTTCAGTAACAATTACATCAATCAGTTCGCCTGGTCCGCAAATAGTTGTAACTTCATCTTTAATAATAGGAATACGGTCTCTGAATAAAGGAATTGGAAGTATTGTACATTTAGAGAAAAGGCAATTTTGCCAACCTCCCATTCCATGTAATAAATACCCGTCGGAATGTGTAACTACATTAGCATTAAAATTCACATCAACTTCAGTAGCACCTAAAATTACAACATCTACCATAGTTGCAAAGTTTCCTTTGCCATGATAATTATAACTTGTAAAAGGGCTTGTATTTATATGGTTCGGATTTTCGCGCATTGAACGTACACCTTCTAAATCAAATGTTTGTCCGTCAAGGATATAATCCACAAGGCCTTCTTCAAGCATTTCAACAGGATATTTATTACTACCTGCTCTAATAAAACGGGCTTTAATACCTCGTTCGCGTAGCATATCTCCAAAATAATTTCCAATTGAAAGAGAAGTACCTCCGGCACCTGCCTGATACGAAAATCCATCTTTGATTATACCTGCTTCATCGCAAAACTTTGCTGTCATTTCTGCAATCAGAAGGCGATCGGGGCTTTTTGTAATTCGTGTAGTACCGGAAATAATTTTTTCAGGGATGCCAACTTTATCAACTTTAACAGTATAATCAACATAATTACCATGAATTTGCCAAGGGATACATGGAAAAGGAACCAAATTATCAGTCACAACAATAACTTTATCAGCATATTGCGAATCAGCAAGAGCGAAACCAAGTAAACCACAAGCTGCTGGTCCGTTAACACCATTTGCATTCCCGAAAGCATCAGCTGTTGGTGCAGCAATAATTGCAATATCAATCT
>CAZREZ010000154.1:4244-7159 GCA_964599115.1 uncultured Bacteroidales bacterium | reverse complement strand
GAGGTGATAATAAATTGAAAAAGCCGGTTAGCGGTTTCAAACCGCTTACCAGCTATACCGATACGGAATTCCGTCCCGAAACTTCATATAAGCGTTAACTTCAGTATCAAAATGATTATTTTATATATAATTGAATAAAGGTAATGGTAAAGGTTAAGAAGCCGGTTTGGGTAAAAGGAAAAAGGTTAGTTGTAAAAAAACTTTACCCTTATCTCTAAACCAAACAGGCATCTTAACCCTAACCCTATAATCCAATCAAATAAATATTAAAATCCGTAATCCGTAAAAGTGATAATAGCTCCCAATTAATGACCCATCTATTGACAACCGAATTACAACTTATTAGATAAGATTTCTGGAAGTAAGGTGTGTTGATTACGCGACTTTTAATTCTTCTAAAATATCATCCTCAACCCTCAAATTATTAATAATAAAGCTTTGCCTGTCAGGAGTGTTTTTACCCATATAAAATGACAGTATTTCGTTGATAGAAAAATCACGTCGCAGAAGAACAGGGTCAAGACGCATTGAATATCCTATAAAATGTTTGAATTCATCAGGTGAAATTTCCCCCAGTCCTTTAAAACGGGTGATCTCACTGTTTAATCCAAGCTTTTTAAGTGCTTTATTCTTTTCTTTTTCCGAATAACAATAAAGTGTTTCTTTTTTATTTCTTATTCTAAACAAAGGAGTTTGCAAAATATATATACGTCCTGATTTGACAAGGTCAGGATAAAACTGAAGGAAGAAAGTCAGGAGCAACAAACGTATATGCATACCGTCAACATCAGCATCGGTAGCAATAACAATATTATTATATCTGAGGTTATCAAGTCCTTCTTCAATATTTAGAGCAGACTGCAATAGATTAAATTCATCATTTTCATAAACGATTTTTTTGCTCAAACCAAAACAGTTCAGGGGTTTTCCTTTAAGACTGAAAACTGCCTGCGTATTAACATCCCTTGACTTGGTTATTGAGCCGCTTGCTGAATCTCCTTCGGTGATAAACAGTGTCGTGTCAAGCCTTTTTTCATGATTGCTATTAAGATGAATGCGGCAATCTCTGAGTTTTTTGTTATGCAGACTGGCTTTTTTAACACTTTCGCGGGCTAATTTTTTTATGCCGGCTAATTCTTTTCGTTCTTTTTCCGATTGAAGTATTTTAGTTAATAATGCTTCGGCAGTTTCAGGATTTATATGCAGATAATTGTCAAGATTACGTTTAACAATATCATTAATATAATTCCTTATGGTCATGCCGCCGGGTTCAATATGCTGTGAGCCTAATTTTGTTTTTGTTTGAGATTCAAAAACAGGTTCCAATACTTTTATGCTGATAGCTGCTAAAATTGATAATCTTATATCGCTTGTTTCAAAATCCTTGTTATAAAATTCTCGGATGGTTTTTACAATCGCTTCACGATAAGCAGCCTGATGAGTTCCTCCCTGTGTTGTATGCTGCCCATTTACAAATGAATAATATTCCTCGCCATATTGTTTTGAACTGTGTGTAAAAGCAATTTCAAGATCGTCTTCTTTTATGTGAATAACAGGATAAAGAATTTTACCATTACCATTAATATTTCTGTTCAGCAAGTCAAGCAAGCCGTTTTTTGCATAAAATTTTTCTCCGTTAAAATAAATACTTAAACCATTATTAAGGAAAACATAATTCCATAATAATTTCTCAACATATTCCCTGATAAAATGAAAGTTACCGAAAAGGACCTCATCAGGTATCAAGGTTACGATAGTGCCCTGTTTTTCATCACTTTTCTGAATCTTAAAGTCATTAAGCAATTCACCACGACAATATTCAACAATTTTTGTTTTTCCTTCTCTAATTGATTGAACTTTAAAAGAAGACGACATGGCATTTACAGTTTTAGATCCAACACCATTCAATCCAACGGCTTTTTTAAAAACTCTAGAATCGTATTTAGCACCTGTGTTAATTTTTGAAACGCAGTCAACAACCTTTCCAAGGGGCATGCCTCTTCCGTAATCACGAATAATTACTTTTTTGTCTTGAATAGTAACTTCAATGAATTTACCAAATCCCATTACAAACTCATCAATTGAGTTGTCAATTATTTCTTTTATCAGAACATAAATTCCATCATCCTGCGAAGCTCCATCACCTAATTTCCCAATATACATACCGGGACGAAGGCGAATATGCTCTTTCCAGTCAAGCGATCTGATACTTTCCTCTGTGTACTTCTCAAGCATACTTTACCATTTTGCCACAAAATTAAATATTTAGTCAATTGTTTTTTTAGAAAAATAAATTATTTATTAAATACTGATTGTTGAAATCTTTTTCACTTTAATTTCTATTCTTATGATAATAAAAAAAGTATGTAATTTCATCACAACTATATAACTTAATAAAGCTTTATTTTATCAATCTGAAAAAAAAATTGCAAATAATAGTCATATTTAATACATTTGCTAAATAATATTTGTATATTTGCATTAGTTGTAATGAATTATTAATCAATTAAATTTAAAATGGAAGTATCAGGAAACAAAGAAAGAAGAGAAGAAATCTTCTCACGAGCTGTAAGAGCCGGAAAGAGAACGTATTTTTTTGATGTTAAAGAAACACGCTCCAATGAGTATTATCTTACTATTACAGAGAGCAAAAGACGCTTTAACAATGAACAGGGTAAATTTTATTACGAAAAACACAAGTTGTTTTTGTACAAAGAAGATTTTGAGAAATTTGCCAAAGGATTAAATGAAGTTGTTGAATTCATTGAAACAGGTAAAATACCTGAAGAGGAAATAAAGGAAGAACTTCCTCTGAAAGAAAAAGTAGGTATTGAATTTGAAGACCTTGGGTCAGATGATAAAAAAGAAACTGAAGACGAAGCTGAAAAAGAAACTGAAGACGAAGCTGAAAAAGA
>CAZREZ010000154.1:0-4144 GCA_964599115.1 uncultured Bacteroidales bacterium | reverse complement strand
AAGAAACTGAAGACGAAGCTGAAAAAGAAACTGAAGACGAAGCTGAAAAAGAAACCGAAGACGAAACTGAAGAATAAAAAAACTAACAAATAAATATTTAAAAGCTGCTCAGTTTGAGCAGCTTTTTTTATAGTAATTAACAAAATCAGAAATTCAGTTAATAACTTACTTTGTTATCAGGGTTGATTTTTTATTAAATATTATATTTTTGTAAATCCTGAACCTAAATTTTAATGCGATTAAATAAAAATTTTCAATAATGGGAAAAATCATAGCTATAGCCAATCAAAAAGGAGGAGTTGGAAAAACTACTACTGCAATCAATTTGAGTGCAAGCTTTGCAGTTTTAGAATACAAAACATTATTAGTTGATGCAGATCCTCAGGCTAATTCTACTTCAGGTGTTGGATTTGATCCGAGAAACATCAAAACAAGTATTTATGAATGTATAATTGATGATGTTGAACCACAAAATATTATCCTGAACACAAAAACTCCGTATCTTGACCTGATACCTGCACATATTGACTTAGTGGGCGCTGAAATTGAAATGATTAACCTTCCAAATCGAGAGAAAATGATGCGGAAAGTAATCAATAAAGTAAAAGATAATTATGATTTTATTATTATTGACTGCTCTCCATCATTAGGTCTGATAACAGTTAACTCATTAACAGCAGCCGATTCGGTGATTATTCCCGTGCAATGCGAATACTTTGCACTTGAAGGATTGGGAAAACTTTTAAATACAATTAAAATTATTCAAACAAGACTTAATAATGATCTGGATATTGAAGGTATACTTTTAACAATGTTTGATGTTCGCTTACGATTGTCGAAACAAGTCGTTGAAGAAGTTAAAACACATTTCCAGCAAATGGTTTTTGATACTCTGATAAACAGAAATACAAGATTAAGCGAAGCACCAAGCTTTGGCGAAACTATTATTATGCATGATGCCGATAGCACAGGAGCTATTAATTATTTAAACCTTGCCCGTGAAATACTTCAAAAGAATGAACTAACTAATATAAATCAATCTGATAAACAAATCAACATTGCCAATGAAAGCTAAGAAAAAAGCTTTGGGAAGAGGACTGGATGCAATTTTGCAAAGCCCTGAAACCGATATTACATCTAAAGATATTTCAGGGAATTATGTTGTTGGAGCCATTGCAGATATTGACCTTAATAAAATTGAGTCAAACCCTTTTCAACCCAGAACAGAATTTGAGAACGAATCAATTATTGAATTAGCCGGATCAATAGCAGAACAAGGAATAATTCAACCTATAACAATTCGTAAACTCGGATATGATAAATATCAACTGATATCAGGCGAAAGAAGATTCCGTGCTGCGAAACTGGCAGGATTAGAAAATATTCCAAGCTATATACGAGTTGCCAACGACGAGCAAATGCTTGAAATGGCTCTCGTTGAAAATATCCACCGGAAAAATCTAAATTCAATGGAAATAGCTATCAGCTACCAAAGACTGATAGAAGAATGTAAGCTTACCCAGGAAAAATTAAGTGAAAAGGTTGGCAAAGACAGAACAACAGTATCAAACTATATAAGACTTTTAAAACTACCTCCTGAAATCCAAATAGCTATACGTGACGAACAAATAACTATGGGGCATGCACGTGCATTGATTAACATCAATAATGAAAAAACTCAGCTTAAGGTTTTAAAGAAAATTATTACTGATGGTCTTTCGGTTCGTCAGGTAGAAGATTTTGTTAGGAAATTATCGAAAATACCTTCTTCGCAAAGAAAAACTAAAGACCAAGTTATACCTGAAAAATTTGAAAATTCAAAATTAGAACTAAAAAATATTTACAATGCTGAAATTGAAATAAAAAGAAATAATAAAGGATATGGCAATATCGTTATTTCTTTTAAATCGGATGAAGATTTTAATAGAATAATTTCATTATTGAAAAAATAACTTTTTAAGAAATTTTACTCGTGCCTTTTAAAAAAAAGATACTTTACCTGCCATTACTAATATTTACTGTTATAATTTTTATTAAACCTGTTAAGCTTTCAGCTCAGGTAGAAAATAATCAGGATACAATAATATTCAAAAAACACTCACCGCAAAAAGCCACATTATATTCGACAGTTTTACCGGGATTAGGACAAGCATATAATAAGAAATACTGGAAGATACCTATAATTTATGTCGGCTTTGGAGTGTTAACTTATTTTATTATTTCAAACCGTAAAGAATATATTAAATACAATGATGCTTTTAATTTTGTTCCTGAAGGAAATGATACAATCCCCCCAAATGATTATTGGTATAAATATGATGAATCACAATTATCTGCCGGAAGGAATTATTACCGGAGAAATATGGAGTTTTCATGTATTTTGGCAGGATTATGGTACATCCTGAATATTGTTGATGCAGCTGTGGATGCACATCTTTTTGATTATGATATAAGTGACGACCTTTCAATAAAATTCCAACCGATAATTAATAATTCCATTTTTAATCCGCAACCAACTCCAGGACTTATGCTTACATTTAAATTTTAACAACTTTTATAATATAAGTATGAAAATAGCATTGATAGGATATGGCAAAATGGGTGAGGAAATTGAAAATATTGCCCTGAAAAGAAATCATAAAATTTCCTTTAAAATAGATAATGAAAAGAACTGGAAATTATCAAAGGGAAAATTTAAATATACTGATGTTGCAATTGATTTCAGTACACCCCAGAGTGTTATAAGTAATATTAAAAAATGTTTTAATG
This sequence comes from uncultured Bacteroidales bacterium, assembly GCA_964599115.1. Lineage (GTDB taxonomy): Bacteria > Bacteroidota > Bacteroidia > Bacteroidales > JADFUO01 > JADFUO01. The sequence continues at coordinate 1,375 of CAZREZ010000154.1, read as the reverse complement.
ATAATATTCCCGTTGTTGTAGGCACAACAGGCTGGTATGAACATCTTGAAGAAATTAAGCGGCTTTGTAATGAAACAAAACAGGCATTATTTTTTTCTTCAAATTTTAGTGTTGGAATGAATATATTTTTTGAATTGAACAAGAAATTAGCAAATATGATGTGTAACTATAATGATTATGATGTTACAATTGAAGAGATTCATCATATTCAGAAATTGGATGCACCGAGCGGAACAGCAATTATACTGGCAAATGAAATCATTCGTAGAATTAACACGAAAGAAAAATGGGTAAATAATAAGGCTCAATCTGAAAATGAACTTGAAATTTCCTCAATTCGAAAAAATATGGTAACAGGTACGCATAAAGTGAAATATGATTCGGATGTTGATTCAGTAGAAATAATGCATGCAGCTAAAAGCAGGAAAGGATTTGCTTTAGGTGCAGTTTTAGCAGCAGAATTTATCAATGGGAAAAAAGGTTTTTTTGAGATGAAAGATATGTTGAAAATATAATAAAAGTTTTCCATATGTGATATCTTGTAAATAATTAGTATTAAATTAACAATATGATTAGTTGCAATATCTTTAATAAACACAATTATTTTGATTTTCAAGTTTAAAATATGCTCTGATAAGACAGTTTTTCTCGTGCTTTTTTTCCTTATATGGCTATATTTATGGCTTAGAGCTTTTTATGTGCCATTGATATATGATGAAATAGCCACCTTTTACCATTATGTTCATGTTGGGAAATTTATTCCGTTTAATGCACATTGGGATGCAAATAATCATATTATTAATTCATTACTTTCATACCTGAGCTATAGTATATTTGGTTCTTCGGGGCTTGCACTCAGATTGTCCAATCTGATTTTTGTTCCGCTGTTTTTCTATTTTGTTTATAAAATTTCAAAAGAATTATCAGATAAAATACTACAATGGTCGTTTATTCTTTCAATATGTTGTGCTCATAATTTTATTGAATTTTTTGCTTTATCAAGAGGTTATGGTATATCAATGGCTTTGATATTTGGTTCGGTTTGGTACTTAATAAATGTTATAAAAGCCAACAGATTAAAACACTATTTATTATGCCTGATAAGTTTGATTTTGGCAGTTATTTCCAATTTAACCTTATTAAATTCGGCAATAATAATTATTGGAATATTGATACTTAATATTATATATAACTACAAATCCGATAGTTTTCTTAAATCCTTAAAATTAAGCGCTTCAATTTTAGTATTGGGAGTTTTGCCTGTAATTATGTTTGCAAAATTACTGTTTGTAATGCGTGAAAAAGAATTACTTTATTATGGTACAACCGAAGGATTCTGGCCATTATCTGTTAAAACATTGATTAAATTAATTAC
>CAZREZ010000153.1:0-7237 GCA_964599115.1 uncultured Bacteroidales bacterium | reverse complement strand
GGCAAAAGTAATTTACCCTCGGAACTTTTCAAATTACAAACATAGGGGCTAATTAATATTCAGAAAAAGAAAAAAAGAACAAAAAATGAGCCGTATTACCCTTTTTGTTGATGTTTTACTTCCATTGCCGGTACCAGGGTATTTTACTTATCGTGTCCCTTTTGAGTTGAATGAAAGAGTTGCAGTAGGTCAAAGGGTGGTTGTTCAGTTTGGAAAGAAAAAAATATACACGGCTCTTATCAGAAAAATTCATGAAATCCCACCAAAAAATTATCAGGCAAAATATATTCTTTCTGTGCTTGATGCCAAACCAATAGTTAATGAAATACAATTTCAGTTCTGGAATTGGATAGCTTCTTATTATATGTGCAATACAGGTGAAGTTATGAATGTGGCTTTACCCTCGGCATTGAAACTTGCAAGCGAATCAAAAATTATTATTAATCCTGAATTTGATGGAGATTATTCGAATTTTAATGAAAAGGAATTTTTAGTTGCCGAAGCTCTTTTTAACAGGAAAAAACTTACTATTACTGAAGTTTCGGAGATTGCAGGTCATAAAAAAATTATCCCTTTAATAAAAACACTGATTGAAAAAAAGGTTGTTTTAGTTGAAGAGGAAATTGTAAATGCTTTTAAACCCAAAATTGAAACTTATGTCAGGCTGACAAGCAAATACAAAGATAATGAAGATAATCTTAGAGAAATATTTGATGAACTGAGCAAAAGGGCTTTTAAACAATTACAATTGCTGATGTCGTTCATTAATTTTACTCAAAATACACCGGGTACTAATGAAATTAAACGGTCTAAATTGCTGAAAAATGTTGATGCTTCTGCAGCTCAATTGAATGCCTTGATAAAGAAAGATGTTTTTGAAACTTATACTAAAGTAAGCAGTCGCCTTGAATATCATGAATCATCTTCATCTGTTAAAAATATTATTTTAAACGAACATCAAACAAAAGCTCTAAATGAAATTTATGAAGCATTCACCGAAAAAGATGTTGTTTTATTTCATGGGATAACGTCCAGTGGTAAGACCGAGATATATATAAAATTGATAGAAGAGGTAATTGCAAAAGGAAAACAGGTTTTATATCTTTTGCCTGAGATTGCACTGACAACCCAAATAATCAACCGTTTACGAAAATATTTCGGAAACAAGATAGGAGTATATCATTCAAAATATAATAAACATGAAAGAGTGGAAATTTGGAATAATGTATTAAACTCTGATTCCTCAAACAAAGCGGATAAATCAAGTTATCGTATTATTTTAGGTCCGCGTTCAGCAATGTTTTTACCTTTTAATAATTTAGGATTAGTGATTGTTGATGAAGAGCATGATACATCTTACAAACAGTATGATCCGGCTCCGCGTTATAATGCCCGAGATTCGGCAATTTATCTGGCAGGTATGCACAAGGCAAAAACTATTCTCGGCTCGGCAACTCCTTCTGTTGAAAGTTATTATAATGCGAACATAAAAAAATATGCGTTGGTGGAGCTTAAACAGCGCTTTGGCGGAGTTCAAATGCCTGAAATTTTAATTGCCGACATAAAACAGGAAACCAGAAGAAAAACCATGCGATCACATTTCTCTTCATTTTTACTTAATCATGTTGAGGAAGCTTTGAAAAATAAAGAGCAGATTATATTATTTCAAAACAGGCGGGGTTTCTCATTACGGCTGGAATGTGAAGCATGCAACTGGATGCCTGAATGCAAAAACTGTGATGTTACTTTGATATATCATAAACACAGCAATCAGATTCGTTGTCATTATTGCGGGTATTCAACACGAGTACCTGAAAAATGTCCTTCTTGCGGAAGCACTAAAATTTTGATGAGGGGCTTTGGTACTGAAAAAGTTGAAGAGGAACTTTCAATAATTTTTCCTGAAATTAGAATTGTTAGGATGGATCTTGATACTACCCGATCAAAATTTGCATATCAAAGAATTATCAATGATTTTGAAGATAGAAAAATTGATGTTTTGGTGGGAACGCAAATGGTAACCAAAGGGCTTGATTTTGATAATGTTAGTGTGGTGGGAATCCTGAATGCAGATAATATGGTTAATTTTCCGGATTTCAGGTCGTTTGAGAGGAGTTTCCAGTTAATGGCTCAGGTAAGCGGAAGGGCAGGAAGAAAGAAAAAAAGAGGTAAGGTAATAATTCAAACATATAATCCTTCGCATCCGGTAATACGCTTTGTTATTGATAATGATTATGTTTCAATGTTTAACAGTCAGCTTATTGAAAGACGTAATTTCAAATATCCTCCTCTTACAAGATTGATCCAGATAAAATTAAAGCATAAGGATTATAATGTTTTAAATAAAGCAGCAGGTGAATTTGCAGCTCTTCTGAAGAAAAAACTCGGGAAAAGAGTTTTAGGACCCGAATACCCTATGGTTTCAAGAATAAAAAATCTTTTTATAAAAACCGTTCTTATTAAAATTGAAAAGGAAATCTCAATTTCGTCAGTAAAATCCGAAATATTTAAAAGTGTTGAAATGTTTTATGAAAATAAAGATTTTAAATCTGTAAGGATTTTGCTTGATATTGACCCGCAATAAACCATTAAGCAATTTATAAAAAAATAGCTGGTAAGCGGTTTCAAACCGCTTACCAGCTAATCCGATTTATACCGATACGGAACGAATTTATTAATTTTAAGTAGTTGTTCCTACCCGCCTGCCGAAGTAGTACGGCGGGCAGGTCGGCATAACTGCTTCTAATAGAAAAATACTTTGTATTTTTAATAAGAAGCAGTATAAAAGTAATATTATTAAATTATACTTTTATTACGAAGTTGTTGCTCTTTCCAATCGTTTTAAAATTGAAAATACAAATGTTGCTGATAGAACACAGAGTAATACCAGCAGCGACCATACTACCCATAAAGGAACTCTATCCCATAAAGATCCCGGGACAATGATCAGGTAGTTACCAATCGCTGTAGCCGCTAACCATCCACCCTGCATTAATCCTTTATATTTTGGAGGCGATACTTTTGAAACAAATGAAATGCCCATTGGGCTTAAGAATAATTCTGCAACGGTTAAAATAAAATAAGTGCTGATTAACCAGTAAGGTGAAATTAATCTGTCTGTAGGTGCTACCTCGCCACTAATTTCTTTTGGACTAACGCCTAATAAGCTCAACGAACCTACAACTAAAACAACAAAACCAAGTGCTGTAATAAGCATTCCAATGCCAATTTTCTTGGGTGCTGACGGCTCTTTACCTTTTTTAGCCAACCATGTAAATAAGCCGATAATTAATGGAGTTAGAGCTACAATAAAGAACGGATTGAAATGCTGGAATATCTGCGGTGTGATAGGATTTTCAGCATTGTATGTTGTATAACTCCAGTATGCAAGTAAAGCAAAACCAACAAAGGCACAAGCGCCAATAATACGGGCTTTACCATCACTTTTCTTTCTAATGAAGAAATACAATCCGACAATTGAAAGGAAAATAGGTAATAGTCCGTTGAGGTTAAAAAAGAGATTTGTTACTTTTCCAACATGATTAATAGTATAGTCCCTTGCAAAGAAAGTCATACATAATCCGTTCTGGTGGAATGACATCCAGAAGAAAATCACAATAAAGAAAATAAGTCCTAATGCAATTAATCTGTCTTTTGTTTGTTTAGGAGTAAGCTTAATTATCTGATCTTTATGTTCGTCACTGGCAGCTTTTTGCTTTTCAGTAAGGTCGGCAGATTTGTAATATTTCTTGAATCCCCAGAAAATAATCATTGAAGCAATCAAGCTGATACATGCAACACCAAATCCATAATGATATGATTGACTTAAAGCATTAATATAGTCTGTAGTAAATGTGCCGAGGGTTTGTATAGTAACAGTAGGATCCTGAGCTTGTGCAATAGTTAAATATTCCGATATATTATTTAAAGTCCCATCCACATATTTATGTGCAAGAGCAGGTATTCTGTTATCGTAAACAAAATTATGGGTTTTTAGTATCCAGTTATTAACTGCTTCTGCTGTTGTTGGAGCAAACATAGCACCAATGTTTATTCCCATATAAAAAATATTAAACGCAACATCTCGTTTTTTACTGTATTTCGGATTGTCGTAAAGATTCCCTACCAATGCCTGGAGATTACCTTTAAAAAAACCGGTACCGAAACAAATAACTGCTAATGCTATAACTACAAGCCCGAAACCTGAATTCATAGTTGTTGGGATTGCTAAAAGAAAATAGCCGATAAACATAACTACTAAACCTATGCTGATGGTTTTTCCATAGCCGAGAAATTTATCAGCCATAAAACCGCCAAGCAAAGGAAGAAAGTAAACAAAGGCAAGGAATGTTCCATATATCTGACTTGCTTCAGCAGCCGAGTAACCATATTTTGCCTGCAAAAATAATACGAATATGGCAATCATGGTATAAAAGCCAAATCGTTCACCCATGTTAGCAAAAAATGCCACAAAAAGTCCTTTAGGATGTTGTTTTAACATAATTCTGATTTTTAGTTAATAATTATTTTTAAGTATTTTTTTTTGAAAATAGCCTACAAAAATAAGTAAAAATATATGCTTTCCAAATTTGATTTTAAATATCAGTGCTATTCGGTTTTAAACATATTGTTAATAACTTTATAATTTTAGCATTGAACAGCACTGTTAAATATTGATTGTAAATACTTGTGTTAGTAAAAAGCAGGTCCTGAAAAATAATTTTCTTAAAAAATTTTATTAATTGTTGAAATTAATTTTGTAAAATTGCATTTTTCTTGGTAAACGAATAAAAATTTATGCCCACAATTACAAAAATCAGAAAAGGCTTTGACATCAGGCTTATAGGAGAAGCAGAAAAAACAATAAAAGAGTTGGAAACAAATAGATATGCTTTAAAACCAACGGATTTTATTGGTATATTCCCAAAATTGCTAATTAAAGAAGGTGACGAGGTGAAAGCCGGATCACCTGTTTTTTTTGATAAATACAGGGATAATATTGTTTTTACATCACCGGTAAGCGGAAAGATATCAGAAATAAGAAGAGGAGCAAAAAGAGTATTGCTTGAAATAATTATTAATGCTGACCCGGATATTTCTTATATTGATTTTGAAAAAGCAAATCCTAATGACCTTACAAGAGAGTCAATAATTGAAAAAATGTTAAAAAGCGGTGTTTGGCCACTAATTCGTCAGCGCCCATATTCAGTTATTGCTAACCCGGCTGATAATCCTAAGGCAATTTTTATTTCAGCTTTTGATACAAGCCCTTTAGCACCTGATTATGATTTGATTGTTCACGGGTGGGGAGATATTTTTCAGACAGGACTGGATGCCATTGCAAAATTAACATCAGGGAAAGTGCATCTGAATTTAAAAGCTGATAATCCCAGCTCAAGAGTTTTTTCCAAATCAAAAAATGTACAGATAAATGAGTTTGCCGGACCGCATCCTACCGGAAATATTAGCGTTCAGATTCAACATTTAGACCCGATAAACAAAGGCGATATTGTTTGGTATTTATATCCTCAGGATGTTTTAACTATCGGAAAACTGTTTATTAAAGGAAAATTTGATGCAAGCAGGATGGTAGCTTTAACCGGCTCTGAAATATTAAAACCAAAATATTATAAAACCAATATAGGAGCATCAATAGAAGGAATGATTAAAGATAATGTTACAGATATAAAAAAGAGATTTATCAGCGGAAATGTTTTATCAGGCAGAAAAATTGAAAGTACGGGATTTATTGGGTTTTATGATTCGCAGGTAACAGTAATACCCGAAGGTGATCATTACGAATTTCTCGGTTGGGGATTACCCAACTGTAATAAATTCAGTTTTTACCGCTCGTTTTGCTCATGGATGACACCAAATAAAAAGTTCAGAATAGATACAAATATAAACGGTGGAGTACGGGCATTTGTTATGACAGGTCAGTTTGAAAAAGTGTTTCCCATGAATATTTATCCAATGCAGTTAATTAAAGCTGTTTTGATTGAAGATATTGACCTGATGGAAAATCTTGGGATTTACGAAGTTGATGAAGAAGATTTTGCATTATGCGAATTTATCAGTACATCAAAAATTGAAATACAATCAATCATCAGAAAAGGACTGGATTTGATGAGGAAAGAGATGAGCTGAAATGATTTTGTAATAAATAAGAATTTTCATAAATAGAAATAAGACTTTTAATATATAACCTTAAATTACATTAATGAAAGCATTAAGAAACTTTCTTGATAAAATAAAACCCCAGTTTGAAAAAGGTGCGAAATTTGGAATTTTCGGTTCTACTTTTGAAGCGATTGAATCCTTTTTATTTGTGTCTAACAAAGTAACTTCTAAAGGTAGCCATATCAGAGATAGCATAGATATGAAACGTACAATGATTGTTGTTGTTATTGCCCTGGTACCCGCTTTACTATTCGGAATGTGGAATGTTGGTTATCAGCATTTTTTATCTTTAGGTGAGCAGACTGACTTTTGGACAACATTTTGGTTTGGCTTTTTAAAGGTCTTTCCTATTATTGTTGTTTGTTATGTGGTTGGTTTAGGCATTGAGTTTGTTTTTGCCCAGGTGCGGGGGCATCAAGTAAATGAAGGTTTTTTAGTAACCGGAATGATTATCCCATTGATACTTCCACCGGAAACTCCCCTTTGGATGGTTGCGGTAGCAACTGCCTTTGCAGTTATAATTGGTAAAGAAGTTTTCGGAGGTACTGGAATGAATATACTTAATCCTGCACTGACAGCAAGGGCTTTCCTGTTTTTTGCATACCCGTCAAATATGTCGGGTGACAAAGTCTGGATTGCCGAAAAAGCAGATGCTTTTTCAGGCGCTACTCCTTTAGGCGATGCACTGGTTGGGAATATTGATAAAATTCCAAGCCCATTGGAAATGTTCATCGGAAATATTCCGGGTTCAATCGGTGAGACTTCTGTAATAGCAATATTAATAGGTGCTTTTATTTTGCTTTATACAGGTGCTGGTAGTTGGAGGATTATGTTTTCGGTGATTGCAGGCGGTTTAGTGATGGGCTGGATATTTAATTTGTGTGCAATAAATGAATATATGCAGGTACCTGCATGGGAACATTTAATTATGGGTGGTTTTGCTTTTGGTGCTGTATTTATGTCAACCGATCCTGTTACTGCTTCACAAACAAATAAAGGAAAGTTTATATATGGTTTCTTAATAGGTTTGCTGGCAGTACTTATCAGGGTGATAAAT
>CAZREZ010000152.1:0-7260 GCA_964599115.1 uncultured Bacteroidales bacterium | reverse complement strand
CCGTCGGCTCACACTGGTAAATGATTATTTTTCCAAATATAAACAGATGAAAAAAAATTATACTCAAAAAATATTAATTGTAGATGACGATCCAAACAGTATTTATCTTATCCGGAGCTATCTGAAGTTTGATAATGTCCAAATAATAACGGCTCAAAGTGGGAAGGAAGCACTCGAACTAATGAAGAGAACTACTTTAACTTTGTTCATTCTGGATATAATGATGAAAGAAATGGATGGTTTTGAGTTAGCTCAAACAATCAGAAGCATTAAAAAATACGAGTATACACCTCTAATATTTATCACTGCTTTTTACTCTGATTCCTCAAATATCTTCAAGGGATATCAATCAGGAGCTATTGACTACCTCATAAAACCAATTAATAAAACCATACTCTATCAAAAAGTCAATATTTTTCTTGAATTGGATAAACAAAAGAAAATGATAATTGAACAAAGAGATAAACTGATTGAAAGCGAAAAAAGATTTTTTGATATAGCCAATAGCTCAGCCGATTGGATTTGGGAAATTGATAACTCAGGAAAATATGTTTATATTTCTGATAAAATAAAAAAAGTTATGGGTTATAAGTCCGGTGAAATTATTGGCAAAACTCCTTTTGAACTGATGACCAAAGACAATGCTAAAAAAATTAAATCGAAATTTGATAAAATTAAAAATAAACATGCTCCAATAAAAGACATAGTAACTTGGAATCTCACAAAAACCGGAAAGCCAGTTTGTTTGCTTACAAATGGTATTCCGATTTTTGATAAAAGAAATCAACTAAAAGGATACAGAGGTGTACATAAAGACATTACAGCAAAAATAAAATCAGAAGAAGAATTACTTTTCCAGGCAAAACTACTTCAGAATGTAAATGATAGTATTATTTATACAGACCTTGAAGGAATAATACAATTTGTAAATGAAGGAACAAATTATACTTTTGGATATAAGCCCGGAGATTTGACAGGGAACACTTTAGCGATGCTTTTTCCCGAACAATATAAAGATTTATCCATAACCGAACTTTTTGTTGTTATTGATTTCCAACCTTATGAATCTGTCTGGCAAGGCAGGAACAAAAAAGGTGATTTAATATGGCTTGATGTGAAAATAAATTTAATGCACACTTCCTATGGAAAACCCGAAGGTTATATTATAGTAAGTAAAGATATCAGTTTTCTTAAAAAAGCCGAAGTTGAAATTATTAGTTCATTAATTACAGGTGAGGATAATGAGAGAAAACGTATTGCAACAGACCTTCACGATGGCCTTGGGCAGATTCTTACTGCCTCATCACTTAATTTTAACGGACTTAAAAAAAATATTAAATGTTTAACTGAAAAAAAACAGAATCAATACAATTCAGGGCTTGCTTTTTTAAACAAAGCAATTGAAGAAACAAGAAATATCGCTCACAACTTAATGCCTAAGGCTATTGAGCATTTTGGTTTGATACCTGCCATTACATCTTTATTAAATGCTGTGAAAAAAAGCTCTGATTTCAAAATCTCAATTTCTGAAAACATCGGTATAAAAAGACTTGATCAGCAATTAGAGATAAATATGTATAGAATTACTCAGGAAATTCTGAATAATGCTATAAAACATTCAAAAGCAAAAAATTTGAGTTTTCAATACCAGATTCACGATAATGAATTGATTTTTATTTACGAGGACGATGGTGTAGGATTTAATTACAATAAGGAAAAAACAAAAGGTGAAGGCTTAAAAAATATTACAAACAGGATTACATCTTTGTCGGGCTTTATTAGTATAAATAGTAAAATTGGAAAAGGGACTTCGATTTCAATTGAAATGATAATCTAATGAAATTAGAAAATTGAAATTAGAAATTCGGTAGAAGACAAAATTTTTTCCTGAGTACTCGGGAATAATTTTTAAATCTATGACAAATTTGATCACAAACTATATTCCATATAAACAAAACCAAATAATACTTTAAAATAATATGTCAAAAATTAATATTTTAATAGCTGATGATCATAAGATTGTGAGAGATGGAATAATCTCGCTTTTATCAGATGAAAAGGAATTCAATATTGTTGCTGAAGCCGAAAATGGTATTAAGGTGCTTAATATTCTGGAACAAGAAAAAATTGATATTATCATAATGGATATTTCAATGCCGGAAATGAATGGTATTGAATGCACAAAAAAGATTAAAGAAATATATCCGGAAATACGTATTCTTATTTTAAGTATGTATAACGAAGAACAATACGTAAATGAAGTAATTAAATCAGGTGCATCCGGTTATATTTTAAAAAATTCAGGCAAAGAAGAACTTATCAATGCATTAAAGACAATAATTTCCAAAAAACCATATTACAGTCCTGAAGTTACTCAAACTTATATCAAAAGCCTTGTAAAACCTGATAATAAGAAATCTGACATTAATAATGTTATAAATGATCTCACATCAAGGGAAATTGAAATACTTGAATTAATTGTCAATGAGTTTTCTAACCAGGAAATTGCAGAAAAACTATTCATTAGTGTAAGAACCGTTGATGCCCATCGCAGAAACATGTTGAATAAAATTGGTGTGAAAAATACCGCAGGCTTAGTAAAATTTGCCATTTCAAATAAACTCTTCAAGGAAGATTCCTAATGAAACATCCATTACTAAAGACAATTTAGATTTTAGATTTTAGAAGTAATGATTTATTTTGAGTGATGAATTACTAAAATTAAGATTTTCAATTTTCCTTATTCCATCTTTAATTTCTCATCTTATCATCAAAATTTTTCTAAGTAAAAAATAGGTGATTTACCTATATAAAAATAGGTGATTTGCCGATGTTTTTCATAAAAGTAGTACATAATTTTACACCTTTAAAAAACATAGTGTTAAATAGAGTCTATATATTAACTTGCATTATTCATAAAATTTCTCGCAAAGTCGCTAAGCCGCAAAGAATAAGTAAATTAGCAATAAGTGTTTAAAATATTCAATTTCATTATATAAAAAGTATTGTAGGTATTAAATTGTTTCAATTCAAATCTTTGCGACTCTGCGTCTTTGCGTGATGAATTATTCAGGTTAAGTCACATTCTAACAATTTAAGATTTTAGAATTTAGATTTGAAATTTAATATTTTGTTGATTATCAGCGGATAAAAAATAAAAATCTATTATTTTATCAACATAATAATAATGCAAAAGTCAAAAATATATCCTATTGAAATTCTGCTAACAGAGAGTTGCCCCAAAAATATTGGATTAATAAAGCAAATGTTAAACAGCACTAAATTCCATTACAAACTTCATATTGTTAATGATGTAACAGAAACACATCAATTCTTACAAAAAGAAGGTAATCATAAAAACGCTCCAAAACCTGATGCAATTCTCCTTAGTTCTGACTCAGCCTCTGATTTTGAAAAAAAAATAAGTAACTTTTTGCATACCCAGGTTTTATTTCTAAAAATTACTGATAACAAAATAGAGATAACCAAAGCTAATAATAAGCAATTAAATTATCATTCAACAAAAGAACTTGATATTAAATATTATATGGAAACCATTGTTTCCCTGAAAAAATTCATGTGTTCACTTGTAAAAACCACAAACCTGAAACCTGCGAAGCGAATCAAGCCACACGAAGCAAGCGACACGAAGTTAGCAACATGAAATTAGCCCGTATGAGACCGTATGGGCACGTAAGAGGAACTTAAAACTTTAAAAAAATATTATGAAAAATTTAAACAAATTAACAACCCTCCTCATAGCATTAACAATTAGCACAAGTCTGATGGCTGCCAATGAGGTAGTAACCAGTAACGGAGATTCTGGTGCCGGAACACTTCGCCAGGCCATTATTGATGCCGGTGATGGTGATGAGATTACTTTTAACCTATCATCAGGTAATGAAAGCATTAGTGTTTCATCCGAGCTTTCAATTACCGAAAGCCTCACTATTAATGGCTCAAACACTGCCGGCAGTGGAACCTCACTTACCGTGCAGGTAACCACCCCGGGAACATCCACATGGCGTGTATTTAATATCAATGCCAATGATAAAACTGTTAACATCAGCAATATGACCATCAAAGGTGGCGATATTTCTGGATTAGCTTCTAGTGTTAATGATGGTGGTGCCATTAGTATCGAGGCTGGCACAATAAATCTCTCAAACATAACAGTCAGTGATTCCAAAGCATATTATGGAGGGGGCTTGAATAATAAAGGAGGGTACAACACAGATGTAACAATTCAAAACTCTACTTTTACCGGCAATCAGGCCACTGGAAGCACCACAAATAAAGGAGGAGCAATTTATAATGAAAGCGATGTTACTTTGACAATAATAAATTCAACATTTTTTGGAAATAGTGCTACCTCATCCGGTGGTGCAATAAACAGTTACTACACTACATTAACTCTCACAAATGTATCTATTGCAAACAATACTGATAATTGGGGAGCTTTGTTTTTAATGGGAGGAGTTTTAACGGTAAAAAATTCCTTGATAGTAAATAATTCTATCAGAGATTTTTATTTTCACAGTGGAACTCTAACAGATGTGGGATATAATGTTGTTGAATCCCAGTCTGGAGCAAGTCAGTTTAATGATGCTACCGATATTCTGTGGGATGGTTCAAACTGGCAGAAAAATAGTTCAAACCTAAGCAACCAAACCCTGAACCTTGCAGGTTCCCTTTCATATGAAGGTGGATATACAGAGGTTCTGGAAGTTACCGGAGGAGGCTTTTTATCTGCTGCTGAAGGTGTGGGTTCCACCAGCGAAACCACCGACCAGCGCGGCTATTACCGGAAAAGCGGAACTGTTTATTATGGTACAACACCAACAAGCACAACAAACTATATCACCAGAGGAGCCTACCAGTATTACGGTGTAGTAGCCCGTACAAATACTGTTGATAGTTGGGCATCCGGCAGTAATAATTATTACACGCAAATTCAGGGAGCTGAGAATCATGTTTCTTCGGGTTCTACAGTTAAACTTTCCGGAACAGCCATTCTTATTGATTCTGAAGTTAATATTAACCAAAGCATTACTATTGATGGGGCGGGCACGGAGTCTACAATCGTCAGGGTAGCAGTACCCGGAACTGGCGGTACAAATTCCAGAATTTTTTATATAGATGCAATAGATGTAGCTATTTCTTATCTGACAATCAAAGGGGGGGATATTTCTATTTCTAACAGTGGAGGTGGTATAGTGCTACGGCAAAACGGAGTACTCAATCTCAATTGTGTGATTATATCCGGTTCAAAAGCATATAATGGTGGTGGTATTTATGCTTACCAAAGTAATACTCTGAACCTCTCAAATTGTTCGATTTATGGAAACACCTCAACTGGGTCAAACCAATCAGGTGGAGGAATAAGATTATACGAATGTAATTCCGGTACAATAGCAAATTGCTTAATTTACAATAACACTAGTGATGATACTTATGGAGGTGGAATTTCTGCTTCAACTTTTAGCAGCTATGTATTTGAAATTATCAATAGTACAATTTATGGAAATACAGCTACTGGTGATGGTTCAGACGGTAGTGGCGCTGGTGGCGGAGTTTGGATTCAAAACTATAATTGTACAATAAAGAATACGACTATCAGTGGTAATTCAGCTTCCCAACATGGTGGGGGCATTTATAATCTGGGGGGAACATTAACAATAGGCAACACAATAATTGCGGACAATTCGACCAATGACGATTATTACTATTCCAGCGGCACACTGAATGATCTTGGATATAATATAGTTGAAGTAACAAATGTTGGTGCTGGTAGTGGTGGTTTTACAAATGGAGAAAATAATGATATTGTTGGTCAACAAGCTAACCTTTTTGGAACCGGACAAACCTCCCAGACACTTGCTGATAACGGCGGCTCTACTCAAACTCTGGCACTGGAATCAGGAAGTGTTGCCATTGACGTTATTCCATATAGTGCAAACAGTAACTCATATAACGGTACTTATGGCATTGACCAGAGAGGGAAATATCGTTCTTATGGAACTGTGACCGGCGACAATAGAGATATTGGTGCTTACGAATTTGATGGAACTGACCCAACAAATGGCGACTTCTTTACGCGCTATGGTACAAATGGAAACTGGTCTGCAACAGCAAGCTGGTGGAAATATAACAATACAGCAGCAATATGGGAAGATGCAACTGCAACCCCAACTTCTGCCGATGGTAAAATAACTATTGACACAGATTCTGATGTTAGTGTAAATGCAAACCCAGATCCAATTACTGTCGATCAAACCACAGTAAGTTATGGCGGAACCCTCACTATTAATGCTGGTAAATATATGACTGTTGCAGATGGTACAGGTGACGATTTGATAGTTGACAACACAATGACTGTAAACTCGGATGCCACAGGAACAGGCTCCCTAATAGTTTCAGGAACCTCAACCGGCAATGTAATTTTCAAGCGATGGGTTCATGAAGCCTCCAAAGCCGCAACATGGCATTATGTTTCTGCTCCTGTGGCAGATCAGACACTTAATACGGCATGGATGAATGCCAATAACATTGCTTTTACAGATCCGGCCTGGCAGTTTTTCCGTTGGGATGAAGATAATAACTACTGGATATATTTTGATTACGTAGGAAGCGTTCCTGAAGATTTTGACGATAATACTTTTGTAGAAGCACGCGGATATTGCCTTACAAGAACTAGTGCCGGAGAACTTTCTTTCACAGGAACCGTTAGAACAAGTGATGTGGATTATGTAACAACTCACACAGCAGGTGAAGAAGATGGATTTAACCTTGTGGGAAATCCTTTTACAAGCTCTATTGGTATTACAAGTAGTGCAGCTTCCACAGAAAACTTCTTAGCCGAAAACACAACATTACTCGACGACAGTTACGAAGCACTGTATATTTGGGATGAACAAACAGGCTATACAGGAAGCCAGAATGATTACAAAGTCATTAGCAATTCCAATATTACCGGTTACACTTCCATTAACCAGCATTATGTATCACCCGGGCAGGCATTTATGGTAAAAGTAGCATCTACCGGTGACCTTGCTTTTAACGAAAATATGCAAGCTCACGCTACTGTTGATTTTTTTAAAAACGGAAAAGAATTATGGCCTTCAGTAGAACTTATTGCTGAGAATAATGAGTTATTCAATTCAACAGCAATTGGTTTTAATGAAAATATGACAATGGGACTTGATCCTTCTTATGATGTTGGTAAACTCAAAGGCAATCCCGATATTGCACTTTATACAA
>CAZREZ010000151.1:0-7276 GCA_964599115.1 uncultured Bacteroidales bacterium | reverse complement strand
AAGGTAAAAAAATTATCAGGTATACGAGTTAATGGCTTTGCAATTGCAGCATGCTTGATTTTAATTTTTGCTGTATCTTATATACTTCTTTTTGTTGTTCAACCAAAACATGAGCGATTATTTGAAAAATATTTTGAACCATATCCTAATGTTATTACTGAAAAAGGTAACAAATTCAATGAAGATGAATTATTCAATGTTGGGATGTATTATTATGATTTAAAGAAATATGATACTGTAAGTTTAGCGTTTAATAAGCTTCTAAGAACAGATTCAACAAATGAAACAGTTCTATTTTATTGTGGCATAAGTTATCTGGAATTAGATAAAGATTCGGAGGCAGCAAGAATATTTAGAACATTACAGCAAATGGAACAAAAACAGTTTGCCGAACAAGTAAAATGGTATCTTGCACTTTCATATATAAAGCAAAATTATTTTGAGAAAGCAATCCCAATATTAAAAGAACTATTACTTAATAAAGGATATTATTCGGATAAGGCAGATGAAATATTATCAAAAATTGAATGATATTGGAAGTCAAATGTCAGAGGGCAAATGGCAAATGTTTGATATAATCTCACCCTTCCCATTGTTCAACAATTGTTTCAACTTCAGGTTGTACGAGTGAACGGGCATCATATCTGTCAGCGGCTAATAAAATATTTCAAATATTTGATAAGCATCGTTTTAAGTCAGCTGAGTAGTTGCAAATAATATTTAATTTCAAAAGTATAAAATTTTTGTATAATTACGGAATTTTAAAATTTTAATCGCAATTGTAGCTTTATCTCCGTTTTTACATTTCCGTCAATTTCGTCCAAACCCGTTCCGATTACATTTTTATTACTGAAATATGTCTGAGCAAAACGCAGCCAGCAATCCAAAAATTTTGAAACTCTGTATTTAATCATCAGGTAAATCTTGCTTCCTTTGTAATAATATCCGGGTATTGAAAAAGCATACAGAACATCATTCTCGTAAGCATAAACTCGTGTGTCGTAATTATCAGTATCAAACAAAGAATATCTGAATGAGATTGCAAAAGGATATTTTTCGGGTCTGTAAAGAACATCCTGAAAAAGCAAATATCCGTGATATGCTGGTTGGTTTCCGGTTTTATAACTTGTATATTCAATACGGTTTTTCAGGATAAATGAGGGCGAAATACTGTAATTAACCTGAAATCTGAAATTTTGCTTTTTAGTGTTTTCAATAAAATTAATGTAATTTGTTTCGTCTGTGTTATTTATTTGCTTGTTCTTTTCACGGAAGCGAAAATACATCTGCGCACTTTCCGAAAGGTTAAAATCAAGCTGGGCAAGGTACTCGCTGCCTTTTGAAGGAGCATTTGTACGGTATTTTAACCAAGGAAATTTAAACTGGTCGCAGTAAGCTGAGAGAATTAATTTACCGGTCAGCAAAGCGGTAAATCCGAGATATAGTCCTTTTTCATTTAAATTATTACTGTTTTCAGAAAAGGCATTACTAAATAAATTCTGATAATTTTTTTGGTAATCACGGAAAATAATTGATAATGATATACGCTGGTTTAAACTAAATAGAGCACCACTTAGATATGCCAATCCACGGTTCTCACTAAGTGAAATTTCACCGAAAAAATTGATATTCTTTATCAAAAAATTATAATCAAAGCCAAAGTTTAGATTTTCCTTCCCTCTGAAAGAAAATTTATTGTAAGGATAAATCATTGAACTTAATTCATTTCCCAGCATAGTTTTAAAAGCTGTAGCTCCGATTTTCAACATTTTATTACAAAAGCTGAGATGTCCGCCAAATACGGTTTCTTTAACGGTATTTTTATCAAGGAGTTCGTTTACAGTGCGATGATAACCTGTTTCCTGCAAAGAACTGATAAATAAAACTTCATTGCTGATCGAATCGGTTTCAAGGATGTTAGCATCAACTTTTTTAGTAGAATAGAAAGCAGTTAACTCAAACTTATTTAATGCGATTGTTGCTGCAATTCCCCTCAGAAATTTGTTTTCGTTAGTAGATGTATTGGGTTTTAAACCATAAGGATATCTTTTAATATTTATTACATCAGATGATTTTCCGAATGCAAGACTTGACCACATAGTCAATCCCTGACCAAACTCCAAATGATAATCCCCGATATTTAATGTTTTCAGGAAACCGATATCTTTAACATAAACAAAGCCCGAATAAAAATCAAAGCCGTTTTTCAGCTTGTTTCCTAATATTTTTTTTATTGAGTTGTTTACATTGTTTGTAAAAAGAACTTCACCGGCATCTTTTTCGGCAGTAAATCCAAATCTAATTTTATTTAAGTAATTAAATCCGTATCGTGTATAAATTTGCTGTGGACAGCCGAGATATCTTGAGTTTAAATTGTTAATCAGAACAGAATCCTTGATCGGCAAATAACCTGTCTGTTTTTCAATTATCTGTTTGTATCTGATAAACAATTGGTTTTTACCATATTTAAATATGTTTTTAAATGAATACTTTTGTTTACTTTTTGTTTTTGATATAGAAACAAATGATAAAATTTTATTTATAGTTTCACTGTTAAAACCATCAATTGACAGCAATTCGTAGATTGAAACCAATGGACCATACTTATTTATATAGTCAATGAGGTTATTGATTTGATTATCATTTAATAGTTTTAATTTATATAATTCGTTTGTATTGGCGGTATTCAGGTTTAAAGGATTATTATAGAAGAAATTAAGATTTTCAACCAAGTCCGAATAGTCAAGGTCCTGTTCTGTGCTTTCAGTAATATTTTCAATTTTATCACTAATTTCGTTTTCAAATTCTTTTACGGGAATTTGACTTAGAAGTGTTTTTGTTGCAAAACAAAGTATCAGGAAAATTATAACTATAAGTTTAACAAGTAGCATAATTTTATTAATCATATAAATTACTTTGGCTGTTATTTGATATTTTTCAACATATATCTAAATCAAGGCTAAATATTATTTTTAGGTGCTGTATAAAGATTTTAGGGGCAACGCCCCGATATGTGATAGCACAGGGTGAAGTGTAACGAAACCCTGTGCTATGAAAATAATATCCGAACAAAAGCCCTGTAAGGCCGACACCTCTTGACGTTAGACAAATTAATCCCAAACATACCGTTCATCATATTCTATTTGATATTCCTTAAAAAATTCCGTAATTCATCCTTGAATGATATCTTTTTATGATGTTCCGGTTGGTTTAAAATATACTTTTCGACAATCCTTAATTTTGATGAACTAACAGAAAAACAGCCATAACCGTCCTGCCATGAAAAATTAATAATACCTTGTCTTTTAATCCATTTAGAAGAGGATGTCTTAATTTTCGAAATCAACTCAGCAATGGTAATAGTCCGGGGCAAAATACATAAAACATGAATGTGATCAGGATTGGCATATATTTCATTTACATAAGAACCAATATTTGTTAATGTTCCTATGATATAGGAATGTAAATTTTTTCGAACGGCATCTGTGATCAATGGCAGACATTTTTTTGTGGAAAATACACAATGTATATATACCTTAGATAAACTTTGCGGCATAGTTGTCAATTTTAAGTTTCATTACCTTTCGGGCTTTCAGCCCTATCATATATTAACTTTATATCTCACAGGGCTACGTTACACTTCGCCCTGTGCTATTACATTCCATCCCTTCGGGATTATTATTTGTAATTTGATATTTTTCAACATATATCTAAATCAGATGAAATATTATTTTATTATGTATATCAATGATATTTGCGGAGAATAACCCAAAACCTGATGAATAGAAGAAGCAAAATCAATTTTAATTTTTTTCAGGATTAAGCCAAATCCAAAAGTATAAATACAAGGATTAGTTGTGATTCCAATTCTTACTGATGCTTCTTTAATGATTTGATATTCAAGTCCTGCCTTTACAACTGCCTTGTAGTTGATGTCTTTTTCCGTTTCAATCACGGCAATTATATTTTTTGAGAATGTGTAGGATAGTCCTAATTTAAAAATGGTTGGAATTCGTTCATCACTATAAGATGCAATTTTAACGCGTATTGGATTAAAAACATGGGCAGCTATGCAAAAATTTTCGTTTAGCTGCGACCTTAACCCAATTTCAAAAGTAACAACACTTTTACTACCGTAATCTTCGCCAATGCTTGTGATTAAGTAATCCAGCTGTATTCCGGCTGAAAAATATTTACTGAAAGATTTGGCATAAGCCAATCCAATCATACTTTCATTATAAAGGTTGAAACCAAAATAATTTATATTAATTCCAAAAGTTCCTGTTTTTGTTGGTAAGACAAAAGCTACTGATTTGAGACTTAACTCTTTTAACAGAAATCTGTTTTCATAATAAAATCCTGCAGCAATATTTTTAAAATCGGCTAAGCCAGCCTGGTTGTTTTGGATAGCCCAAAAATCAGCAAAAGTAACTGATGCATTGCCTAATGCTGCCGAGCGTGCGCCCTGTGGTAAGTTATCATTTGATGAATAGAGTTGTAGTGTGTGTGATAAAATAACCAATACAATAGTTAATAAGGAAAGGATTTTGTATTTCATTGATTTTAATATATTTCTTATTCCTTAATACCATAAAATTTGAAATGTCGTATTAATATAAAAAAGGCTCCATGCGGACTCCTTTCAGTCGTGAGGCTAAGGCTAAGGCAAAGGCTAAGGTTCTATAAGGACTCCTTTCAGTCGTAAAGCTAAGGAAAATAATATTACTCATAATTTAATGTGGCTAATTTGCAAGTCTAAATTCATAATAAACTGATTTGTTAAAAAATTTACTATCTTTACAAGTGGGATAAAATATCAAAAATATCTCAGATTGTTTAAAAGTCCTGAAATGGGAGAATAATCAACATTATCCAATAAAAAACAATAAAAATTCCGATCATGAAAGCAAAAAAACTCACACTTCTAATTCTCGTAATCCTTATATTTTCACTTCTTAACGGAAATGCACAAATTATATCCCAAAAATCGAATACCCAACAAAAAGATGTGTCATACATTCAGGGAAATGTTACTGATGCTAATACAGGAGATCCTTTAGTGGAGGTTTATGTTATTACCGAAACTGACACAACGCAAACATATGCAAGCGGATATTACTTAATGGAGACATCTTCCGGTGTTTATGATGTTTTGTTTAAGAGATTCGGATATCAGGATTATATAGAAGAAGGAGTTGTAACAATCCCCAACGATACAATAATTGTAAATGTTCAACTTTGGGAAGAATTATATGCACCGGGTTGGATTATTGCAATAAAAAATGATGATGATACGGAATGTTTGGTAGATTGGACTTTTTATGATCCCGAATATGAGATTATTTATGATGATGGACAAGCTGATGATTATTTTTGTTGGACGATTGCAGGAAATGCTAATGCAGTTAAATTTACACCGATGGGTTATCCTGTAAATATCACCGGAGGTAAAGTTTATGTTGGAGATGGTTCGTTTCCTCCGCAAAGCAATTTTCTTGGGACTACTTTTAAAATAATTGTTTTTGATGATGACGGGCCTGATGGATTTCCCGGAACAAAATTAGATTCTGTAGAGGTAGTTGTGAATAATTATTTATGGATCGATTTTAACATTTTGGATGCTACAATTCATGAAGGGGATTTTTATCTTGCGATGTTTCAGCAAACAATTCCTCCTGATGTTGCACCGGTTGGAATTGATTATACAATACCAACAGTTTTCAGAAGTTATAGTTATGATGCCTGCAAAGATATATGGGCATTATCAGATTATCAGGATTTTATGATCAGGGCGTTAGTTACAGCTGCAAACGGAAAAGAATTACAAACTGATCGTGTAAAGGAAAAACTTCTAAAACCTGAAAATAAAAATATTGCTTCCCGTGATGTTACCGGATATAAAATAGTACGTTACTCCGATTTTGATCCCGATTCAATTCCTTCAAGCGGTACTACAAACATTTTGTTGGAAAACACTCTGGAAATGGTATATTCGGATACTGCTTTTGGTGGGCTTGAAGAAGGCTGGTATGCTTATGGTGTTGCTGCAAGATATGATCAGAATGGATACGTATGGTCAGATTATACTATCAGTAATATTGTGGGGCATAACAATGATTTTGATGTAAGGATAAATGTGTCAACTTCCAACGGAGAAATTGCCGATTCAGCAGAAATAGTGCTTACAGGCATTGATTATCCTTATATAGTCAATACTGCTATTACTGATACTTCTGCAACAGAATTATTTTCTAATGTATGGAAAGGTTTTTATAATTTAAGTGTTATAAAACAAGATTATGAAGAATATGTACTTACAGATTTTTTAATAGATGAAAATGATACAATTGATGTTGTTTTAGAGTTTGCTTTTTCTATTGATGAGGTAAATTCAAACAGCATAAAAATATTCCCTAATCCGGTAAGCGATATTATCAAAATAGTATCTCCCGAAATCATTGAACAATTGAAAATAATTGATAATTCAGGGAAAGTAGTTTATGAAAAAGATGAAAATTCTGGTAAATTAATTTCCATTAATACAGCAACATTTAAACCCGGACTTTACTATATTTCAGTTATGACCAAAAAAGGGATAACAGTTGAAAAAGTTATTATCATTTTTTAAATAGCAGAAACCCACTTGCAATAATAAACAAAATTATTCCGGCAAAACCGAATGAAAAATTTGTAGACTTGAAATTAATTAAAGGTTGAATTAAAACAGGGGAGAGGAACTGCCCCAGATATACGGCAGTTGATAAATTTCCAATTAAGCGACCTCTGATTTGTTTGGGAGCTATTGCAACAATCCATGAATTTGTGTTAGGCATTAAAATTCCGAATCCTGCACCTTGAATCATTAAACCGGTTAAAAACAATAAATATGATTTGCTAAACGAAATTATCAGAAAACCAATACACATAAGGCAAAAAATAATTGTGTAAATTACAGGATAGCTTAATTTTATTTTTATTTTTGAATAATTTAATGCTACAATTGCACCGGCTAAAATGGATATACTTATTGAATAGCCGATTTTTGTACTACTTATACTTCCAATATCATTTAGTAAAAACGGAATCTCAACCGGTATCATAAAGTAAAATACAAAGCCGATAAACCCGACAAAATATAAAATGTAAACCTTTTTTGAGAACCGTATTTTTGAGGATTTTTTACTGGTATTATTCTGAGTGTCTTTTATAATTCTTTTTGGTTCGTAAATAAATTTTAAAACTAAGATAAAAACTATTAATGAAAAAGCATAAACAA
>CAZREZ010000150.1:0-7349 GCA_964599115.1 uncultured Bacteroidales bacterium | reverse complement strand
CGGAAGAACTATCTTCAGGAGATACAGAAAGATATATACTGTCAACATGCATTCCTGTAACTATTTCATCTGGTTCAAGTTCGGTATCTAAGTCAATGATCGAATTTTGATTGAAAAGATTGCTCCTGTTGATGTTTGTAAGCCATCCCCTTATATTATATTTGTAATCAACTGACTGCCAGTAGGTATTCTTCTGGATTGAATACAGGTTTTTTTCAATTAACTGGCCTATTTCATTGTACTTTTTATCATACAATACAAAAGGTTCGCTTTCACCGATTCTATAGCTTACCAACAGTTCTCTTCCTGCCTGGTCATACTCGTAAACACGAAATTCATCAATTTGTTTTTCTTCAGGGGTACTTTCATATATGACATGTGTATGTTTTGACATGGTTATTTTTCCTTCAAAATCTGGAAGGTTATTAACCATATCATAACCTGCCAAATGATTATCAGTTCTTGATTGAATTATTCTTCCTTTTTTATCGTAATAGTTTACCGTGTATAGCCATTCTTCAGGGTTTGAGTTAAGTATTTTAACTTTTTTCCCGGTAATAAAACCTTTGACACGGTATGTTGGCTGCCGGTTTCCAAAATCGGGATCTTGAATAAATTGATATTTACCTGTTATATCAAAATCATAATTATCATAATAAAATACTTCAAGTATTTCGGTATTTTCAATATTGTTAACCGGATAAGATCTGTCGGTATAACCAAAAGGATATTGAGAACTTACGGATACTTTTTCCTCGTAATTCAGTTTTGTTGTATCCTGGTAATATATATCTACTTCTGATTGCAAAGCAGGCCTGTCCGGTGCGGTTGATACAACCAGGCCGGTCATTACCTGTCGGCTAAAAACATCATATTTTGTAAATATCCATTTGTTCAGATTTCTTAAATTACCATCCTGAACTAAAATTACCCTGTCAAGATTATCATAAACACAATATACGGGCTTCTTTCCCGGTAATCTTTTTTCTATTACCCTGTGTTTATAATCATAATTATAATGGTATGCATATTTCAGGGCTATATCGCTGTTTGTAGTATTTATACCAAAAGAATAATTTCCCGTACCGGAAAGTTGATCCATTCCTTCAGGTGACATAATACATCTTAATAACCCGGTTTCATCATAAATATAGTATGTATATACCGGTGTGGATTGATCAAGCATTCTCACAACAGCTATGGTCTTAGCTTTTGCATCTCTAAAGATTTTTATTGTCTTTTGATCTTCATCCTTTGCTTCTGTAACAAATAATTCACCGTTATTATAATCACTGATATAAACACAAGAATTAGAAGCATTATTAAACAGGTATTGTTTAACTTCTCCTGAATAATTCAACCTGTAACTATTTTCAGTGTAATTACCTTGTTCAATTTGCCAGTGCCAGCCGGGTGCTCCGCTTTTTAATGTTCTGCTGAAAACAGAGTTTTCATATTCTATATTGTATTTGGGTTTTGTAGTATTAGCTATCTGGGGAGTTTGAAGGTAAAAGTTTTCCTGTTCGGTTACAGCAGTTGAATGATCCAAATAATAATTTTCGGTTTCGTAACAGAAAGGCAGGCGGACTGTAGATACTTTACCATAATCGTCATATTCCATAATTTTAACCATATCTCTCAGATTAGGTGAGAATTCCTTCACTATGCTTTGCTCAATCCTTCCGAAGCCATCATAATAATTTGTATTGTCTATTACCTGGAAAGAATTATATTCACCGGTAATAAGTTCCTGCTCCGATATATTTTCTACCCTCACAACCTGATTATAAACATGGTTTTTAGTTGAGGTTTGAGCTAATGA
Source organism: uncultured Bacteroidales bacterium (assembly GCA_964599115.1). Taxonomy (GTDB): domain Bacteria; phylum Bacteroidota; class Bacteroidia; order Bacteroidales; family JADFUO01; genus JADFUO01. The sequence goes on along the minus strand of CAZREZ010000150.1, from coordinate 5,527 downwards.
AATATTAATTGATAATAATAAGCAAAAATAAATAGATATTATTTTTTTCATTTTTAAAATGGTTTAAATTTCAATTGTTGTATTAATAATTGCATGCATCGGTTTGAATTTCCTTTGTTTCGGTTTTACTATCACCGTTTACCTGTGAAACAGTACATCTTACTTTCATGGGCATACTACTATTACAATAGCTGATTAAATTAAAAGTAAACGGGCAGTATTGTGTTTGGCATGTTTCATACCAATTGCCATTTATATTTAGATATTCCCAAACAAAATCAAAGGATCCACCTGATGGTTCTAAATCGTTATTATTAATAGAATATGTTACAGGTTGATCATCTCCAAGATTTATTTCAAATAAACCATCCATAGTAAATGTAATTTTATTATAACCTATACCTTCTAAACTTGCTACAAGATCGGAATAGTCTTGATTTTCAAAATCAACAATAAAAGAACCATTATAGTTAATCGGATTTGTGGCCGGCTCTGTAGGTTGAAATTTTACATTATATTGAATGCTTTTACCATCTTCAATTGTAAAATTCGGTTGTCCCTGTATAGAGAAAGCCTGAGAACCTGTAATGCTGACTGTCCCGGTAATCTGCTCACCGGTATTGTTATATATTGAAAATTCCTTAGTTGAATAATCATTGATCGCTATTTTTCCATAGTTATAAGATTGCGGGCCTAGTATTATTTCACCTCCTAATCCGTAGATATTTGCACTTATATCCAATAAAGGATCATTTGTCTCAACTGCAAGAATACAATCATAACGCTGTGTTTCGTAAGGATCAAACTCAACGGTTATATTTCTTGTACTATTAGGCTCAAGTAAAGCTTGCCCTCCACCTGAAATAATTTCAAAGCCGTTATCATCATTGTTTTTAAGCAAAATGTTGACATTTACAGAATTACCCGGGTTATCGGATATATTTTTTATACTAAAGGTATATGTATATGTCTCTGTACTTTCTATATCAACCGAACCGAAATCATAAGTTAATGGTGAAAGATATATTTGTAATCTTGATGAGTTGTAGGTTGTTCGTTTTAGAATATTTCCCTCGTCATCTTTTGTAAGGTAAATCCTGCCCAAATCATCAAAATAGTTATATGTAGTTATATTATTTCCATTAGAAACCGAAGTTTTGCCTCTTCCGGGATCAAAAGTGCCGGTATTCATTATAGAATTTACAGGGCAGAACCTGATATCATCTATTAAGAAACTGTTAACTTCATCTAAATTTACTGAAAAAACCTTTATTTTAACATCCTCATTTATTTGTAGTTGCTCTTTAAGTTCCTGTAGGTCAATTTCTATTTCAATGTATTCCCATTTTCCCTGTGTATCTTTAAAATTTATCCAGTGCCATGAAGAACTGATTAGCTCATCATTAATATTATACAATTCATAACCTATACCTCCCTGGTCGTCAATATACCCATCAAGTGATTTAACCCATGCCGAGAAGATAAATTTTTCATCTTGCTCCGTAGGATAGAATACACGTAGAGTACTCCATGCTGCCCTTGATTTACTTATCATACATGAATACTTACCTGTGTGAGCGTCTAAATCATAGATTTGACCGTCATTACCAATCTGCCAGTAATTATTATCAGGAATATTATCAGTACACCCTGATTCAAAATTCAGGAAACCACAAGAAACTCCCTCCTGCCTATCAACATTATAGGCATTCTGAATACCGGCTACCGGTTTTGAATTGTTATAGCAATATATGGTGCTATTGTAAATATCATCTTTGGTATGAGATGTCAACAGGTTTCCTCTTTCATCGTATTCATCATAAAACAGTAATTCATCATACCGGCTATCACAATAAAAATTAAGATTGCCTTCAGTATCTATATATGAATAATCAAAATCATTGACAGGCTCCTGTATAGTAAATATCCATTCTTCATCAGGTAAAATTAAAACCCGGTTTACATCCGAATGATCATCAAATATTGTTAATACAGCATTAGATACTTTATTATTTGTTAGATTAATAATTTCTATGGATTCACCAATTTTATTACTCTGTGCTAATTGTATGATTGACCAACTTCTAACATCATCGGGAGGATCGGATAAAACACCATGAATTTCCGGATCCCAATAATCAAAAGGATATTCTTTTATAGTAGAATATGTATTTCCATTCACAATTTTGTCAATCCTCTTTAATTGACCATATAAATTGTAATCATAGTTTTTTGTTATAATCGGTTCACTCTGATTGTAATAATATTCATTAACAGAATCAAGTACTTTATTTACCTCCGTAAGTATATTGTATTTACCATATACAAATAATGACTTGCCCAATCTGCTATTGTCTCCATAATGATGATTTTCTAAAAATCCTATTTTAAGACCCTGTACAATTTCTGTATTTTCTCCGTTTCCATAAAAAATATCATATATGTAATCGGTCTTTTTTACCAAACTATAATTACCGTTATTCTCTTCATACTCTTCAACATCAAGGATATGTCCGCGATTCCAGTCATAATTCGTATTATTCAAGTACGGATAAGGGTATGTGTCGGAATCAAAGTAAAGCCCGCCGGTTTCAACGGTTTTATTACCATCAATATCTTCCGTATGTCTTGCATAAAAAGCCTGGAATGTTTCAAATAGTCCGTCATCGTCTATAAAAGTGCCATAGATTCCGGGAACTGAAAAATGATATTTAGTCTTCCCGAATCCCGGTTTTGTAACTGTTACATACTCATAAACTATCACATTATCATCTGAATAGTTCCAGATATCAAAATTGGAACGTATATAATTCTCATTATAATATGCCTGATTGTAATCTTGTGGATCATCAGGCCATTCCTTTGGGTCAAAGTAGCCATAAACCGGAAATGCAATTATTCTACCACTGCTTAGATCATTGTTTTCCGGCTCTTCATATAAAAACTCAGCTTTTAAATTTTCCGTGTTTTCTCCATCACATGCATATATTTTTTTTATTCTTATACCTCCACCATCATAATCATAGTTTTGATATCTAAAATCATCCGATTCAAATTCATATCTTTTATAGCCACCTGAAGGATAGGTTACTTTTGTTAACGCACCTATTGATTTTACAGAACTATTAATTATTCTATATGCACCTTCTAAATAAAAATATGGTTCTTGTCCGTAAAATAACAAAAAATTGAACCTATCAGAACCAGATAAATCGGGGTATACATATGATCTTGGAAGAAATGAACGAAGATCAAATATATTATTGTTATAGCTCCAAATATCTTGCGAATATGAATATCTTGAAGGAAGCTTTCTTTCATTACTGTAGTCATATTCAAAAGTATAAGGAGGATGATATAAACCATTTGAATATTCAGTGACCGAACAAAGTTTTAATCTCTTTTTGGCAGATTCATCGTCATTATAAAGATTTTCCGGTATAGTTTCTTGACTATCAAAATAATTATATTCGAAAATATACCTTTTAACTTCTTTTTCGTGTCCTTTAATAATACTGTTAATCACAATCTCATTTAATGCTTTTGGGTGATAAGTGCTAATGTAAATTGGCTGTAACACATCTTTTCTGTTATGATATGATTTAAACTCAACTAAACAATTAGGACTTTCAATTGTTTTTAGCCTTTTAGTATTTATAAATGAAGTCCATGGCCAGCCGGCATTGATAATTATTTTTGTTGATGGATCAGGTGGTTCAGTAAGAGTATAATTTCTGTACTCAAGATATTCGAATTTGTCTAAAGGTATTCGTTCACTTTCATACTCCAATTCAATTGAGTCACCATAAAAAGAAGTAATTTTTGTTAAAAACCAACCGGAAACATAGTTATTATTAATGTAATCACTTCTCCAATAATATCCATTTAAGCCATTTTTGTATAAATAATATTGAGCAATTATATTTTTAAGATATTCTCTTTCATCAAATATATATTTTGTTCCATTTTCATCTATTATTGTAAAACTTAGTATTTTATTAAAGTCAGATGATAGTTGATAACTTATCTCTAAATTTTGATAAGGTATCAACATGATATTCTTTCCTTCAGGATTATTATTTTCACCCGGATGGAAAATAAACTTTCCTGATCTTCCATTTATATTAAAGGTGAAAATATCGGGCTCTGAGTCATAAACATAATTAGAGTTTTCAACGTCACCTAAAATTTTCTTTAAAAATTCCGATCTATCAGATTCCTCAGCAGTATTATTGTAAGTATAAGAAGGAATAAAGTCCTGAATCATATTTGCTGCAGAAGGGTCTTCAGGAGTACCGTCCGTATTATATAACCAACCAATTTGAGTGCCTCTGTCGGTGCTACCTTTAAAATCATCCGGAAATCCTCTGACTTCCCTCTGAATTATACCACCGGCTTGCAGGTTCCATCCCAAACCCACTCTTGAAGCAAGTTGACTAACTTTAATTCCACTCGTTTTGTTTAATAACGATATTGGCAAATTAGCACCTTTTACACTAACTGTATAAATAGGTATATCAATTGTTAATTTTCCTGTAAAAAGGTCAGCCGGATTATCACTTCCCAAATTTTTAGGATTATCAAGATTCTGAGAAGATAAACTTAATATCATCGAAAATAATAAGAAAAATAAAACAGATTTACGAAACATAATTTTTAGATTTTAATTTTTTCTACTAATATAATACGAAAAAAGCCAATGTCAACATCAGTTAATCGGCTCTAAATCAATATTCTAAATTTTTAACAAAAAATATTTCGTCATGAATATAAATATTTGAAGCAATCGTATTTTCGACTACATATAAATAAATATATTTTATACAATCTGAAATCGGGAATTAAATAAATAAATATATTTATCAGGGGGTGAAAAAAATAATTGGAATGAATATTTATATTTATTGTATGTTTTTTTTAGATACTAACAAATAAAAATATTTATTGCAATCCGGAAATTAGGAATGGTATAGATAAATGTATTCATTGCGGTTTAGATTTGTGAATTAATATAAATATATATTGTCACTACTCAATCTATATATATTTGATATAACTCACAGAATAATAATATGATAGAAGGATTTCACGCAAAGAACACAAAGCCATACGTAAAGACCGCAAAATCATCAAATATTTATAATTCTGCTCTTTGCGTTTTTTGCGTCTTCTTTGCATTTCCTTAGCGTGAAACATGTACTGCTGATTTACAATTATTAAAACCGGCTGAGTAGTTACAATATATTTTAGTTACTGAAATTTTTCAAAGAATAACTAAAAATTAAACTCACTGCTAATTTTAAATATAGGCAGATACATTGATATCAAAATTACTGCTACAACAACACCTATCATAATAATTAAAAGAGGTTCCATAACCGAGCTGATAATTGAAGATTTGTAATCAATATCCGACTGGTATTGATTTCTAAGAATTGAAAATGTGTTTTCAAACTTATTAGTTTCTTCTGCAACTTTTATTAGGGAGGTCATCCGGTTATCAAATATTTTGAATTTTTTCATACTT
>CAZREZ010000149.1:0-7353 GCA_964599115.1 uncultured Bacteroidales bacterium | reverse complement strand
ATCTTTTATATTAGATATTGAATTTTGTAATTCATGATCAAGGGAATCTTTATATGGTTCTGTGATGAGAAAAGTTTTCTTTAGCTCTTTAAAACCTAACACTATTTCTATCATCTTAACTTCATATCCTTTATCAAAATTAATATAATCATTTAAAAATAAGTATCCTGCAATAGGTCGGCTTTCTAATGCAGGAGTATTGAAATGAACAAAAAACGGATAAAAAAGTTTTTTTTCGGCAATATTCCTTGCGGCTATACTATCTTTTTGTTTAAATGTGGTGTCAGTGTAAAATTTTGCTATCGTTTCTATGAAACCATCAACAAAATCTTCTTTATAAAAGTATTTTATACTATACTGGAATTTCCGGTTATTAAAATCAGATAACTCTATAACATATCCTGTTTGCGGATAAAATGCAACATTGATTATGTATGTGTTATCTTTAAAGTGAAACTTTTCTGTATAATTCGGATAATTTTGACCTGCTACTGTTATGAAAAGAAACATAAAAATTCCACATAAGAAAAAAAATACTTTTGATTTCATGATTTTTGAATTTTGATTTTAATTGGATTAAAAGAATTGTCCGGTAAAACATTATCTACTAATTATTGTTTGATAGAAGCAAATATAAACAAAAAAAATTAAATACAAAAGCTTTAAAATAATTTAAAAAAGAAAAATAGGGGGATTTTCATTAATTTTTGGCTTAATTTTGTATATTTATTAGCAAATTTCAGCTTAAATTTGAATTAACATATAAATGAAATTTAAAAGAAAACCACTCAATAATTGAGAGGTTTTTTATATTTTTGAACAATATTTCAGAACTCATTAAAATTGATTGTTTTAGTGGGTTATCTTATTTTTAAAATATGCCTGAAACTACTTCAAAGAGAAAAAAGAAATCCGAAAGAGAAATGTCATTCTGGGAGCATCTGGAAGAATTACGATGGCATTTAGTTCGTTCAATTTTAGCTATTGTAGTTCTTGCAATAGTTGCTTTCTTTTTCAGACATATTCTTTTTGATTATATTATACTGGCTCCTAAAGATTCGGATTTTATCACTAACCGGTTGCTCTGCAGGTTAGCTGATTTTTTATCAGTTAAAGCATTATGTATTGATTCATTATCTTTAAAAATTATCAATATCAAGATGTCGGGGCAGTTTTTAACTCACATGTATGTTTCAATTGTTGCTGGGTTTATTGTTGCATTTCCATATATAATTTTTGAGATATGGAGTTTTATTAAACCTGCTTTACATATAAAGGAGAAGAAATATACGAGTGGGGCGGTAATTATAAGCTCTCTTCTTTTTATTGCCGGAATACTTTTCAGTTATTTTTTGATCGTGCCGCTTACAGTAAATTTTTTAGGAACATATCAGGTAAGTGAATTTGTTCAGAATCAGGTTTCGTTAAGTTCATATATAAGCACTGTTGTTTCAGTAACTTTTGGAGTTGGAGTGGTTTTTGAGCTTCCGATTTTTATTTATTTTTTTACAAAGGTTGGGATTGTAACACCTTCATTTTTGCGAAAAAACAGAAAATATATGCTGGTGATCATTTTAATATTATCGGCAATTATCACACCTCCCGATGTTTTTAGTCAGATATTGGTTTGTATTCCTCTTTTTGGTCTTTATGAGCTAAGTATTTATGTCTCTGAAAAGATTTATAAAAAGAGAGAGTTAGAGATGGCAGGATAGAAAATTATTTTCTATTCTATCTTGAAAATCGTCCATCATCTTTGGTTGCGGATATTTTTGTAGCAGTTTTGTCAAGCCATCCCGATTTTGTGTTTTTTCTCAGGTCAAATTCAAAGATATAAGGTTTTATATCCAGCAAAGGAGTGCCGTCAACAATATCAACATCACTGATATAAATAATATTTTTTTCTATCTTATCAAGTCTTACAACTGATAAACCGATAGAGTTGGGGCGGCTAGGACTACGGATAGCAAAAACTCCGTGTGGCTCATCGTCAAGGAAAGGTGTTTGAAGAAGTTCGGGCTTTTTTGATAAGTGAAAATGATATAGCAGAATTATATGTGAAAAACCGCTCAAATCTTTCAATCCTTTTTCAAAATCACAAAGAACTTCAATTTTGCCCTTTGTTTCTTTTGCTCCTGAAGCCTGTATGGGCGTGCCTTTCGAATGTTTAAAAGGTGTGTGGATAATGCCGATGGGTTTATATTTTATTGCTTTATTCATTCTTTAGTTCTCTGAGATACATTTGAACAGCATTTTCCAGTCCAAGATACAAGGCATCACTGACAAGTGCATGACCGATTGAAACTTCCAGTAATCCCGTAATATTTTGCGCGAAATATTTCAAATTATTGAGATCAAGGTCATGGCCGGCGTTAATACCCAAACAGACTTCATTAGCTATTTTTGCTGCTTCAATAAAAGGTTTAATTGCAGTTTCTTTATTTACATGATAATTCTTTGCATAACTTTCTGTATATAATTCAATTCTGTCAGTACCTGTTTTAGCTGCATTTTTTATCATATCTTCATCTGTTTCAATAAAAATTGAAGTTCTGATGCCATTATTTTTAAATTCAGTGATTACTTCTTTTAAAAAAGATTCGTTTTTAACAGTATCCCAACCGGCGTTTGAAGTAATGGCATCGGGTGCATCGGGAACCAAAGTCACCTGAGCCGGTTTTACTTCAAGAACAAGGTCAATAAATTTTTTAACAGGATTACCTTCAATATTGAATTCAACTGAAATTAAAGGTTTAATGTCTCTTGCATCCTGATAACGGATATGTCTCTCGTCGGGGCGGGGATGGACTGTTATTCCCTGTGCCCCGAAACGTTCACAATCAATAGCTGCCTGCAAAACATTTGGAATATTGCCGCCGCGTGCATTTCGTAATGTTGCTATCTTGTTGATATTTATGCTTAGTCTTGTCATATAATTTTAATTAGTATAAATTATTTTTAAGTACAAAACTAATAAATTAGTATGTTTGTATTAAGATTTATTAAAATTAATAATCAATAAAAATGAGAGTAGTAATACAAAGAGTTTCCGAAGCATCTGTTAAAATTGATAATAAGACAAAAGATAAAATCAATTCGGGTTTATTAATATTTCTTGGTATAGAAGAAACCGATACAGAGGAAGATATTTATTGGCTGTGCGGTAAAATTGTTCGACTTAGAATATTCAACGATAAAAACTGTGTGATGAATTTGTCGGTTAAGGATATTGAAGGTGATGTTATGCTAATCAGTCAGTTTACACTTCATGCAAGCACGAAAAAGGGGAACAGACCATCATACTTAAAAGCTGCAAAATCAAATATTGCAATTCCATTATATGAGAAATTTATTAAACATCTTGAAATGGAATTAGGAAAGCCGGTTCAAACAGGTGAGTTCGGAACTATGATGGATGTAAGTCTTGTTAATGACGGTCCGGTTACAATTATTATTGATTCAAGGAATAGAGAATAAATAGCAACACAATTTATTGTGGTGTTCAATAATAAAATCAGAAAGTAAAATTGATACCCAAACTTGGCATAATTGGCAATTGATATACTTTTTTGTGGGTTACTCTATCAAAATAAAAAATATTTTTACGATCAAAAACATTAGTAACACTAATATCAACTTCTAAAATCATATGATTACCAAATTCAAACCTGCGTTTCACGTCAAAGTCCAAGCGATGATAAGTTGGTAGTCTGCCGCTATTTAAATCTGCATACAAAATACCGAGTTCACCATTTTCAATAATATAATTAGTATTTATTCCTCCTGTAAAATTTAAGCTTTCATAAAATCCCTGTGTTTTTGTGAAAGGAAATCCTGAACCGAAATTCCATCGCACATTAATTTCCCAGTTCATTTTGGAGCCAAGCATGTAAGAACCAACAACATTAATATTGTGCCTTCTGTCGTAGTGAGGAACATATTCTACTAATTCATTATCGATATTTTCATAAAATTTGTGAACAAAAGCAAAAGAATAAACTGCCCAGAAATAAAATCGTCTGTAATCATATTTCAATGAGAAATCAATACCTTTGGCATCACCTTTTTCAATTATAAAATCTTTTTTCAGTAAATCAGGTTGGTCTGGTGCTTTATTTTCATCAAATATTTTGTTTCGGTTTAAATTTGTTAATTGAGAAAAATATTTATAATACCCCTCAACATTAATCAGCATATTGTCTGTTAAATTATATTCAAATCCGAGAATAGCATGCTGTGATTTTTGAAGCTTATGAGTGATCTCTTCACCATCAAATTCATCCGGAAGGTTATCAGGTCCTGATAAAAAACCGTAAAAAAGGTTAACAACATCCCTATCTGAAACGGCACTAATGAGGTTTTGAGAGTACCAGCCTCCGGCAAATTTTATTCTAAATTTATCGGTAGCATTATATTTTATTGCTAAACGCGGTTCAGGTGAAATATTTGATAAAGAAGCGTACCATTGAATTCTGAATCCAGGTTCAATAATAAATTTACCGGTAGAAATTTTATATACAAAATAAGCGGCTAATTCTGTAGTGTTTTCAGATTGTTCTATTTCTCTGTTTAGGGAGTTTATAAAAAAATAATTGGTTTTATAGCCCAACATTTCCAGCCCGTATTTAGCTTGGTTTTTACCAATGAAATAAGTAAAATCCAGCCCAATATTAAACCCGTTGATTGAGCTTGAGCGAGTTGGGAAGTATTCTTCTTCTAAGAAAATTTTATAAGTAGAGTATGAAAAATGACCTTCCATTAGCATAGGTGATTTTCCTGGGATAACCAAAAAATTTATTCCTCCTCCTGCTGAGTTCCAGTGGAAATCTGATAATGCTTTGTAATTATTTACTTTGTCGTTAAAGCTAAAGCCGAAAAAATTTATTTTACTGCCGTTTGCAGCGTTGATAGAGATTTTTCCGTAAATATCTGTATAGTTGAAAGGTAAACCTGCAGTGTCAATATAATTATAAAATAATTTTGAGCTTTGTTCAAGGTATGAATTTTTAGCAGAAAATATAAATGACGAACTTCCGCCACCTGTTTCTAACTGTTTTTTTAATGGACCTTCAATCATTACTTTAGCTCCAAAAGTACTGACACCTACTTTTCCTGCAATTCTTTTTTTGTTGCCATCACGTGTAGTAATATCCATAATTGATGAAATTCTTCCGCCATATTCAGCATTAAAACCCCCTGTGTAAATATCTGCGTTCCTGATTATATCGGTATCAAATACTGAAAACAATCCTATTGAATGGAATGGATTATAAATAATCATTCCGTCAAGCATAACTTTATTTTGAATTGGTGAACCTCCTCTAATATATAATTGTCCTCCCTGATCGCCGGTAAATATCACTCCTGGCAAAACCTGCAAGTATTGAGCAAGGTCGGATTGACCACCTATGCTTGGAATCTGCTTGATTTGTTTTGGCGTTATTTTTACTACAGATGTTCTTGTTTCGGTTCTCATTTCATATTTGTCGGCTTTTACATTTAGGGTTTCAAGTGTGTAGGATCCCTTTTTAAGATATAATTTTTTACTTATAATTTCGCCGGGATTTAATGTGATAGGCATTCTTAAGGTGTCGTAGCCAAGGTTAGTAACCATTAATTCATAGCTGCCTGCCGGGATACTTGAAATTAAATAATATCCGTTTACATCGGTTGATGAACCAAATGTTGTGTTTACGAGATAAACATTTGTGAAAATAACCGGTTCACCCGTTTCTTTTTCATAAACAAATCCCCTGATAGTTGCTGTTTGTCCTGATAAATTATAAACAGAAGAAAATATTATCAGAGTTGTAAAAATTATTACTGCAATAAAGTTTTTAAAATTCATAATCAAGTATTAAATATTCTATATGTTTTATTTTATAATGGTAACTTAACGTTATTAATCAATCAATTAAAAGTAAATTATTCATCAGTAAACAGTGACGCCTGAAATTTTGCAACAAGAGGATTTGAGGGATTGCAATTTACTATGGTTAAATAACATCCTAAAGACGAAAGTTTCCAGTCGGCATGTATGTAATTTTGTTCAACAATATATATTTTTTTAAAGTGGAGGTAGTAAGGTGTTTTTAAAGAAGAGCATGCGTTAATAGCCCTTTCAATGGCGATTTCAATCGTTTCATCTTCAATTTCAAATTCGTCCAGAAAATCACTTGCATAATATTGTATGTCTCTTAAATGTATTGCCTCAATAAAATCAAGGATTTTTTGTGGAATTATTTCATCATATAATGTTAATGAAATCATAATTTTATAAAATTTTAAAAGTAAAAGAGTTGATAAATCCTAATTATGCAAATCTGCTGCTTTTTTTATTAATTCAAGTTCCTCTTGTGAAATAGATTTTGGTATTTCAATTTTTATTTTTAGATAAAGATCGCCGAAAACACCTGTTTTATTATAATCGGGCATTCCCATGCCTTTCAACCTAAGGACTTTGCTGTTTTGAGTTAGTTTTGGAATTGTAATGTTTTTATTTCCCTTAAATGTATTAAAACTTACTTTCCCTCCTAAAATTGCTTTATAAATATCAATGTTTACATCTCTATACAAATCATTTCCTTTTCTTTCAAAGTTATTGTTATGTTTAATATTTACTTTTATATAAAGATGTCCGCTTTGACCTCCTTGGGTTCCTTTTCCGCCCTTTCCTCTGACTCTTAATAACTGACCGTTTTTTACGCCGGGCTTAATGTTGATTTTGAGTTTTTGACCGTCTAAATTCAGAAGACGTGATGTTCCATGATACGCTTCAGTTAAATCAATATCCAATTGAGCTTCATAATCTTGCCCTGGAAAAGAGCGTGCTTTGCCTGTTTTACTTGTTCTTTGATATTGACTGCCAAAGAATTGATCAAAAAAATCTGAAAATCCGCCGCTACCACCGAACATCTCATCATAGTTAGCTTGAGAATATGCTCCTGCCTGTTGTGCACCCTGTCCCCATTGGGCATGATCATAACCACCTTGTCCTGCATAAGCTCCTGCCTGCTCGTATTGTTTCCAGTTAGCTCCTAATTTATCATATTTTTTTCTTTTTTCTGTGTCGCTTATAACTTCATAAGCTTCGGCAATTGCTTTGAATTTTTCCTCTGACGATTTATTATTTGGATTTTTATCAGGGTGATATTTTAAAGCAAGCTTACGATATTTCTTCTTTATCTCTTGTTGTGTAGCGTTTTTATCAACACCTAATATTTTGTAATAGTCTTTATATTCCATTCGTAACCTTTATAAAATTAGTTTTATATCGGATATTGGGATTTACTGGAGACAAAAGTAAAAAAAAATGAAAGTAAAAATAAAAAAATTGAATTAAACTTTTCCTTA
>CAZREZ010000148.1:0-7354 GCA_964599115.1 uncultured Bacteroidales bacterium | reverse complement strand
TGATGAATCTTTTGGTCGTAATGTTATGTTTCCTGCATTACCAATGGATGAAAGAACCGATGATACCCGCATTATGTCATTTGATTATTCGGCGAGTCAAATAAGTAACAAAATCAACTCAATAAATTTCACTGCATATAAATCCAAAGTAGATCATGTGATGGATAATAAAAACAGATCCTTTTCCGACACTGTTGTAGCTGTTTCTGCAATAAATGCAATTAACTATGGTTACAGGGCAGAACTGGATTTTAATTTTGGCAATAATCATCTTTTTGTCGGTACTGACAATGAAAATATTTTAAAAGACGGTGAGCGCACAAAGAGTCTTATTCTGGAACCCTATCTTCCCGTTAAAATAGAAAAATTATGGGATAATGCTAAGGTAAGGAACTTCGGGGTTTTTGCCGAATACAAAACTACCTTGTCGGTAATTAACCTGATGGCTTCTTTAAGGCTTGACTTTAATGATGCAAGCTGTGATAAGATGGAATTAAAAGCTATGAACGGAAAGGTGATTTATTCAAACCCGGATGTAAGTTCAAATTTTACAAATTTCAGTTTCAGTGCCGGAGCAATGTATGATTTTAACAACAACACAACAATTAATCTTGCACTTGGTCATAGTGCCAGAAATCCCGATATGGTTGAACGGTTTATAATTTTATTACCTGTAGGATATGACAACTTTGACTATCTTGGAAATCCACAACTAAAACCTGAGGAAAATAACCAGATTGATGTTTCAGTAGATTACATGCAGGATAAGACAGGAACTTTTTATTTTGATATTTTCTATTCTTTTGTTACAAATTTTATAACCGGAAAAGAAATTCCTCCTTCGGTAGTTAAACCTCAATCAAAAGGAGTTGTTGGTGTAAAGCAATTTTATAATGCTGACCATGTGTTTTTATACGGCTTTGAATTTTCTTATGCTTCACCTGAAAATAACAAACTCGGGGTTTTGGCTACGGCTTCAATTACAAGAGGTGTTAATCCTTTATCAACAAAATATATTATTGAAAATAATCAGGTAGTTGGTGAAGAAAAAATCAAGAACGACCCTTTACCCGAAATCCCACCGTTTGAATCCTTTATCAGTGTTTTCTATAAATTTTTAGATTCCAGGATAATTCCGAAAATTTCCGTAAGATTAGTTGCTGCACAAAACCAAATTTCACAAGCTTATTACGAAACGAAAACTCCTGGATTTGTTTTAGCTGATTTTTCCGTTAATTATAAATACAATAAATACCTGAGTTTATCAGCAGGTGTAAATAACATTTTTAATAAAGCATATTACGAACATCTGAACAGAAGAATAATTGGCAGCAGGCAACCGTTGTATGAACCCGGGAGGGTGTTTTTTGTCAATATGATTTTTAAATTATAATTTACAATACTAATCAAGAGTTGAAATTTTATTAAACCCTTGATTCGCATTAATAAAAATAGAATAAAATAAAATGCTTAAACAAACATTTCTTTTAATATTAGTAATTTTAAGTTTATCAGCTTGTGAGAAAAATGAAGATAAACTTGTGAAATATCTTGTAACAGATTCGGAATCAGGTTTTAATATCACATATAGAAACAACTCCGGCGCAACGATTACTGAAGAAATAACAGTTGCAAGCACTGAAGATGAATGGGTATACACATTTACAGCCGAAAAAGGTGATATTGTTTATGTATCAACTATTTATAAAGATATTAATTCGAGAATCAAAGTGGCAATTTTAATTAACGGAAAAGTTTACAAACAGGCATCAAGTAAATATGATACAATTAGTTTTGTTACCGTTTCAGGAACTATCCCGTATTAGATAAGGGATTGAAGCTCATTTGTTGGTATTAATGGAATATTGGAATAATGATGTAAAAAAAGAAAAAACCAAATACACTTTTTTGATGCAACTACATGAGATATAAACTTGTCCTTTAAAGAAAACTAATTGTTCGTCAATAAAGTATGTGTTTTTTTGATTTCAGAATAACGATTAATCCCGATACGCTGAAGCTACGGGACAGGCAATTTCTGATTTTAGAAGTATTTGAAAATCATAAATCTAAAATCTGCAATCCTTGTTCGTAAATCAATTTTTAATAAATAATCCGACATTATGGACAGCCACTAAATAGTATGCTGATTAGTAATATTATTGAATGTTATTAGTTATAAGTTAGATAAGAATAAGATAAATGAAACTATCAAAAACCATATTATTTTTAATAATAACCTCTACTTTAATGATAATGGTAAATTCCTGTAAAAAAGAAGAACCTGATGATGAACAGGAAAATCAAAAGATAATCCTAAGTTTTGCGTTTTTAGTTGACGGACAGGATTTGCAAACCGATACAATGATCTATACCAACGAAGCCGGCAATCATTATTTAATCAACGAAATACAGTATTTTATTTCTGATGTTACTTTACATAATTCAAACGGCAGCTCTTATTTAATTGATGAATGGAAAGACATTCATTATGTTGACACTGATATTCCTACAACGTGGACATGGGATGTTTTTGATAATATTCCTGCAGGAAACTATAATTCCATCTCATTTACTTTTGGAATTAATGAAGAAAAAAATCAAACGCTGATGTTTGTTAACCCACCTGAATCATTCATGTTCTGGCCTATATATCTGGGAGGCGGATACCATCATATGAAATTAAACGGCAAATGGTTAGACGAATACCAACAAATCAGCCCGTTTGATTTTCACCTGGGCATCGGGCAAATTTATTACAGTTACCCCGATTCAATAACCGGATTTATTCAGAACTACTTTAATGTTGAATTACCAAATTCTTCATTTTCTTTGGGGAAAAATCAAACAAAGGAAATTCAGATTATCATGAACATTGAAAACTGGTTTAAATCGCCAAACACTTATAACCATGATGATTGGGGTGGTGATATAATGCAAAACCAGGAAGCAATGAATTTAGCATGTGAGAATGGACATGATGTTTTTACAGCTGAGTTTATTTATTAGAAAGTTATGATAAAACATAGAAACATAATTCTTATAATTAGTTTTAGCTTATTGCTTTTTTCCTGCAAAAAAGATGATCCTGAGCCAATACCGTATCAGCCGACTCCCTATAATATTGAAATACCTTTTGGATTCCCAACTAATCTGAACATTCCTGCTGATAATCCAATGACAGTTGAAGGAATTGAATTAGGGAAATACTTATTTTATGACGGACGAATGTCGGGAAGGACTCATCCCGATTCATTGATGAGTTGCGCAACATGCCATATACAGGCAAATTCCTTTGAATGCGGAATTAACCATCCCGAATACATAAGTGGATTTACGCATGGTATAACCGGCAAACCCACTCCTCATGTTATGTTACCTATGATAAACCTGGTTTGGAATAGCTCCGGCTATTTATGGAACGGATTTATTTATTCTGAAAATCCTAATGCTCAATTCCGAAATATTGAGGATTTGGTTTGGATGGGAATTGTTGCAGAACATGAAATGAACAGTGATACAAATCTTGCAAAAGAAGTTATTCAAAATATTCCGGGTTATCCCGAATTATTCAAAAAGGCATTCGGTTCGGAAACCGTTACTGTTAAAAACATGGGGCGAGCAATTGCTCAATTCATAAGAACAATCATTTCAGCTAATTCAAAGTTTGACAAGTATCTGCGTGGAGAGCTACAATTATCACAATCCGAATTACATGGATTTGTATTATTTACAACAGAAGAGGGAGCAGACTGTTTTCATTGCCATGGCGGATATGGTAATCCGCTTTTTACAACACATCTTTATTATAATAATGGTAAAGATTCATTATTTACCGGACCTTATGAAGACACTCGTGACAGGTATCATGTTACAGGCGACCCAATGGACTACGGAGCTTACAAAGCAACAACACTGAGAAATATTGAACTGACAGGACCATACATGCACGACGGACGTTTTGCCACTCTTGACGATGTTATTGAGTTTTATTCTCACCATCTGCTCTGGTCACCTTATATTAACCCCTTAATGCATCATATAAATAATGGAGGGGTTCAGTTAACTCCAAATGAAAAAGCCGACCTTAAAGCATTTATTCAAACCTTACGGGATAATGAATTTTTAACTAATTCTGATTTCGAACCACCGGATAAATTTCCTGATGGGAAATAAAATTCACCCAACCTTGATTGCAGAGACATGCCATGGCTTGTCTCTACATGGGATTCATACCCAAATTATACAATATAAAGGAATAAATATCGGTTGATTCTTCAATAATTTTTGCTGTCGGTTTTCCTGCACCATGTCCTGCCATAGTTTCTATACGGATCAAAACAGGATTTTTCCCTGAATTCATTTCCTGTAATGTTGCCATATATTTGAATGAATGTAAAGGTACAACTCTATCATCATGATCGGCGGTGATGGCTAGCGTAGCCGGATAATTAACTACTTTTTTAATATTATGCAAAGGTGAATATCCAAGCAAATATTCAAACATTTCCTTGTTGTCATCACTTGTTCCGTAATCACCTGCCCAAGCCCATCCGATTGTAAATTTATGATACCTGAGCATATCCATCACTCCAACAATAGGAACGGCAACCTTGAACAATTCAGGACGCTGATTCATACAAGCTCCTACGAGTAATCCACCGTTAGAACCACCGAGAATACCGAGTTTTTCAGATGAAGTATATTTTTCTTTTATCAGGTATTCGGCAGCAGCTATAAAATCATCAAATACATTTTGCTTTTGAAGTTTAATGCCAGCTTCATGCCAATCTTCTCCGTATTCTCCCCCACCCCTAATATTAGCAACTACGTAAATCCCTCCATTTTCAAGGAATATCAAACGGCTTACACTAAAACCCGGAGTCATGCTGATATTAAATCCGCCATAAGCATATAACAGGGTTGGATTATTTCCATTCATTTTAACGCCTTTTTTATGAACAATAAACATTGGCACTTTTGTTCCATCTTTACTTTCATAAAAAACCTGTTTGGTTGTATATTCATCAGGGTTGAAATCTATTTCTGATTTATGATAGATCTCCGATTTATTATTTTTTACATCATATTTATAAATAGTTGAAGGAAACGTAAAAGAAGTGAAACCGTAAAAAGCTACATCTTCATCTTTCTTTCCGTTAAATCCAAACATTGTTCCTATTCCCGGCAGATTCATATCATTTAATAAATTGCCTTCCAAATCATAAACAAAAGCCTGGCTATATGCATCTTTCATATATTCAACAACTAATTTACCGCCAACATAATCAACTGATCCTAAAACCTCATCCTTTTCTGGAATAATTATTTTCCAGTTTTTTGCTTCGGGTTTATGTGGATTTAATGAAACAAGTTGCTGCTTTGGAGCATTATAATTTGTTATCATCAGGAAATTATCACCAATATGATCAATTACATTGTATTCATTATCAAAACCTTCGGCTATTTGTTTAAACTTACTACCGGGAATTGTAAGGTTTTTATAATACAATGCATTGCCGCTTGTTGTCTCTGACTCGCTTATAAACAAATATTTTTCATCTTCAGTAATATAAGCAACATAATTTCTTAGAGGATATTTTTTGTTTTCAAATATCAGCTTATCATCATTTTGTGGAGTTCCAATTTTATGATAATAAACTTTGTGATATTCGTTTTTATCCGACAGTTCCTCCCCTTCTTCTGGAGGGTCATAACTGCTATAATAAAATCCATTGTCTTTCCATGCAATATTTGAAAATTTCACCCATTTAACATTATCATCAAGTTTTTCGCCTGTTTCAATATTTAGAACAGATATTTCGCTCCAATCAGAACCGCCTGTTGATATTCCATAAGCTAATAATTTGCCATTCAGCGAAACACTTAAATTTGTTAAAGCTATAGTTCCATCTTCCGAGAATTCATTCGGGTCAAGCAAAACACGGGGTTCGCTTTCCAAACCCTCCTGAATATAAAGTACGTTTTGGTTTTGCATCCCGTCATTCTTGAAAAAGAAATAATTCTTTCCTTCTTTAAAAGGAACTCCATACTTTGGATAGTTCCAAATTTTGGTCAGGCGTTCATTAATTTTATCTCTGAAAGGAATTTTTTCAAGATAATCAAAAGTGATCTCATTTTCGGCTTTTACCCATTCAGCAGTTTCTTCCGAATTATCATCTTCAAGCCAGCGGTAAGGGTCCGGCACTTCTACGCCAAAATAAACATCAACAGTATCAACCTTTTGTGTTACCGGATATTTTATTCTTTTTTGTTCTGAACAACTAATCATAGCAATAAATCCAGTTAAAATTAAAAAATAAGAAAGTCTTTTCATGGTAATTTTCTTTAAATGATTAATATACTGATTCTTATTAACAAACAATAAAATTTTGGTAAAGATAAAAAAAGTAGTTAATCAGTTTTACATTAACAATAAATTTTTTTACAAACCTTATTATTGAATTGAGGAAAATGGAAAATAAGGGGAATATGGGAAATATGGGTATTAGGGAATTAGTCTTTTCACTTTAGCCTTTTCACTTTTAGCCTTTTCACTTTAGCCTTTTCACTTTTAGCCTTTTCACTTTAGCCTTTTCACTTTAGCCTTTTCACTTTAGCCTTTATCCTTATACCGTTAACTGAATATTTCCTGCCGTTATCTGATTAATAATTTAATACTATAAAAAAAATAGTATATTTGTTATAATTATTAACAGTATAATTTCAAATGAAATCTCACATCATTATATATTTATTACTTTTTCCTATCATCCTTAATGCACAGTGTATTGACCAAGTCAATTTCAATTACTGGACAATGGAAGGAAACCCGAATTCAACATGGATCGTTCTGAATGACAGCACAGTTCTCGAAAACGGTGACGCACAACCACCGACTTTTTTCGTTGGAAATGATGAGTTCCTGAATGTGAAAATCCGTGGTAAAATGAAGGTTATTGATTGCTATGACGATGATTTTCTGGGATTTGTGTTTGGATATAAAAGTCCTTCATCGAATACATCAGATACTGATTATGAATTTATTCTTTTTGATTGGAAAAAAACTAGAGGCGAGTCATTCGGACGATTAGCTATGGAAGGCTTTTCTTTAGTAAAAGTTAACAAGACCATGAATGAACAGGATATTTGGGATCATTTTTGGGGTCATAAAAATGAAAATAATGCATTTGAAATATTATCAACAAAATACGGAAACAACAAAGGATGGCATTATGATACCACTTACTATTTCGAATTAACATATACCTCAACGCGGATAATTATTATTATTAATGATGAAACTATTTTTGATATTCCCGGTTGTTTTGAGCCCGGAAGATTTGGATTTTAT
>CAZREZ010000147.1:5477-7395 GCA_964599115.1 uncultured Bacteroidales bacterium | reverse complement strand
AGCCTTGATTTTTTGGTACTTTTTTATCAAGAAAAAAGTACAATAATTAAGCTACCTACCTGTGCATATATATCTGAATTTAATAACATATTAAAGTTTATCAAAAAAATCGTCTTTAAATTATCAGGACACCCAAAACCATAAAAGATCAAGTTGTATTATGTTGTTATACTGTATTTTATATCTTGAAACATTCAACTTTATTTATGTATGCGTAAAACAGGAAAGATAATAAAAAAACAGAACGAATAATAAAATATGGGAGAATATTCCAACATTCCATTATTCCGGTTTTATTTAAGGAATATCATTTTTCTTTTCCGATTTTGATTATTGCTTGTTAATGAAAAATAGTAAACACCGGATGCAAGATAATATTGTGATGGATTAAAAGACTCAGTATATTTTCCGCGATTTAAAAATCTATTATCAATTAAAGTTGCAACTTCTCTTCCGAACATATCAAACACTTTTAAACTGATTTGTGATGGTTGTTTTATTTTAAATGAAATAACAGTGCTTTCTTTAAACGGATTAGGATAGTTTTGTTCAACACTGAACATACTGTATTGTTCTTCTTCAATTCCAATAATAAATGGGTCAACCAAAGCTGTCCAGATGCTTAAATCGCCGTCGTTAAGTCTTGCCCATATCGGTCGAATTATATTATCATGTGCAGTAATATTAGTATAATCACCAAAAAATATATCATTCCATGGCAGAAATGGTGATTCGCTTATTTTAAAATTGGTGAATGTTTCACCGCTGTCTTTTGAAAGAGCCATATAAACATCTGTATTGTTATCATCGTAATTTCGTCTATCGTAAAACACGAAATATAGGTATCCGTTTATCTGGTCTATTGCCATCCATGTAAAAAATTGCTGTTTGCCGGGTGGGTCATTATTCACTCTTACAGGATCGCTCCATGTTTCACCTTCGTCTGTGGATTTGGATAACCAGATATCAGTATCATCATCACCATTTCTCTGGTCTGCCCAGTTGATATATATTGTCCCATTATAAGGGCCATTGCTCAGGTCACAAAGTGTAACAGGCATTCCATTGCACCTCATAATTCCTGGTATATCTATATTCCAGCCACCGGGCATATCGTTTACAAAAATATCGTTGTCAAGCCATGTTTCCCCCTGGTCAAGTGATTTATTAAATACTATTCCTTCGGGTCCCGCCCATGAAACATAGATTTCACCATTTGGTCCTACAGCAGGAACAGCACCTTCAACAGTGTTATCACTATCAACACAATCACCTGAAACTTCGTTTATTCTGAGAGCCTCAGTCCAGGTTTCTCCTCCATCGGTCGATCTAGAGAAATGAATATCACTTTTATCATTGGGATTTGAACTTCCGTAATCATCAAACTGAGTCCAGGTAACATAAATATTATTATTAGTCCGGTCAACTATTGACCATTCTTTATCCTGTGCCTTAGTTCCGTTTAATCCCGTGAATGTTCCGTCAGTCCAAGTTCCTCCGGGTGAATCTGTTTTCTGACATACAATTCTGTCAATCCAATTTCCAAACGATGGATTTGATAAATGGAAAAAATAAAAACTTCCGGCTGTATCAACAATAACGCAGGGGTCTCCCCAAACACCGTAAGTAGAACTTAGCATACCCTTTGACCAGCTCTGACCGCCGTCAACAGAGTAATAATAATTATCAATATTTGAACCTGCCACCAACTCATCAGTATTTTTTGGATTAACAATAATTGTAGGTTCTTCAGGCGGCATAAAACTGCCGACATCATCAATTAAAATGTTTGTGTGCTGGGCATTTATTGTAAAAATCCCGCATATTGATATTATCTGAAATAAAATAAATTTCTTCAGGGTATTAATGTTTTTGTTGTTAATGTTTTTTTATTCTTTACATAATCTATCAATCTCTT
>CAZREZ010000147.1:0-5377 GCA_964599115.1 uncultured Bacteroidales bacterium | reverse complement strand
TTAATGTTTTTGTTGTTAATGTTTTTTTATTCTTTACATAATCTATCAATCTCTTCAAATATTTCAGCAACTAGTTCAGTATTTTGGATTACTTTTTTATTTCCTTCTTTCAATTTTATAAATTTTTCTTTGTATTTGAAGTTAATCTCTTTGTTTACGAAAACATATCCGCTCTTAATTAAATGAGCATTTATAAAAGTCTTATTTTTTCTTGCAAAGTTAGTCAATATTTTTTTGCATTTGAAATCTTAGTAAAATTAAAAGCTAAATGTATATGAAATTTTTCTAAATTTATGGGCTTGAAAAGAATATAAAGTTTATACAAAATTATTTACACATGAAAAAATTTCAACTTCACTGGCAGATATTAATTGCATTAATTCTTGCTGTATTATATGGGATATATTTTAAAGACAGCATTGAATATGTTGCATGGATGGGAGAAATATTCTTACGGGCTTTGAAGATGATTATTATTCCACTGATTTTAAGCTCAATAATCTCTGGAGTTACAAATATCGGTAATGCGGAAAACCTTGGCAGGCTGGGATTAAAAACAATTGTTTATTATATCACGACAAGTATGTTTGCGATAATTACAGGTTTACTTTTAGTAAATCTTTTTTGTCCCGGAGTAGGTGCAGATTTGAATTTCAGTCAAAAAATTGATCTGGAAATAGGAAGTGAAACACTTGGTCAAACTCTTATTAATATAATTCCCGATAATATTTTTTCTGCTTTTTCACATAATACCCAAATGCTTTCGGTAATTTTCTTTGCAATTCTTTTTGGCTTTTTTATTACAAAGTCCGGAGAAAAATCAAAAAAATTATTAACCGGTTTTTTTAATGCGGTATTTGATGTTATGATGAAGCTTACATTATTCATCATAAAATTTACTCCGTTTGGAATTTTTGGTCTGGTAGCAGAAAAAGTTGCGGAACAGGATGATCTTCTTGCTCTTTTACAAAGCATGGGAATGTATATGGGAGTTGTTCTTCTGGCTTTATTTATTCATGCTTTTATAACTTTACCTTTGATAACCAGATTTATTGGAAGAGCTAATCCCGGGAAACTTTTTAATGCTGTAAAAACACCTTTAATAACGGCTTTTTCAACTTCTTCTTCAAGTGCTACCCTGCCATTAACTATGGAAGCCGTAGAGCATAACTCAGGTGTTTCCAACAAAATAAGCAGTTTTACATTACCGCTTGGAGCAACAATAAATATGGATGGCACTGCTCTTTATGAATGTGTTGCAGTGATGTTTATTGCCCAGGCTTATGGTTATGATTTAAGTTTTATTCAACAGGTTATTGTTGTAATAACTGCTTTACTGGCTTCAATAGGTGCTGCCGGAATTCCAATGGCAGGCTTGGTTATGATAACAATAATTTTAACTGCTGTTGGATTACCTTTGGAAGGAGTAGGATTGATACTTGCAGTTGACAGAATATTGGATATGTTCCGAACTGCTACTAATGTTTGGAGTGATAGTTGCGGAGCTGTGGTGATAGCTAAAACAGAAGGGGAGAAGCTGAAAGTTTAGTTAGTGTTCGCCTATAAGGGTGTACGACAAATTCCTTTAAATAAACAAGCCACTAAAAAATTATCATCCAATTGAATGCCTGTCCGTCCGAAATTAAATGAAGGCGGGAATTATACGAATTTCAATTCGTTCAATTAGTTTACCCCGTAGCTGGAGTATTGGTGTGTAATTCGCCTGTCCCATAAGGAGGTACAGCCTGCCCGATTTTTCGGGGACTATAAAAATGTAAATTATTGTTTTTTCTGGCTTCCGATTTTAGATCCGATAAATTGCCTGTTCATCCTGGCAATGTTAGTGATTTTAATTCCTTTTGGGCATTCAGCTTCGCAAGCATAAGTGTTTGTGCAATTCCCAAAACCCAGTTCATCCATTTTAGCTACCATAGATTCAACTCTTTCCATAGCTTCAACTTTTCCTTGTGGCAGGAGAGCGAGTTGGGAAATTTTTGCTGAGACAAACAGCATTGCAGAAGCATTCTTGCAAGCAGCAACACATGCACCACAGCCGATACATGAAGCAGAATCAAAAGCCTCATCTGCATGTTCTTTCTTAGCAAGAATGGAATTTGCCTCTGGAGCAGAACCTATATCAACAGAGATAAAACCTCCGGCAGCAATGATCTTGTCAAATGCGTTACGGTCAACCATCAGATCTTTAATAACAGGAAATGCTTTTGCCCGCCATGGTTCCACAACTATTGTCTGTCCATCTTTGAATGAACGCATGTGTAATTCACATGTTGTTGTTTTCTTACCTGGTCCGTGAGGGTGACCATTAATATATAAGCTGCAGCATCCGCATATTCCTTCCCTGCAATCGTGATCATAAGCAACAGGATCACCGCCTTCTTTTATCAGCTTTGTGTTTAAAGCATCCAACATTTCAAGAAATGACATTTCAGGAGAAACATCATCTAATGAGTAATTTACAAATTTACCTTTTGTTTTTGCATTTTTCTGCCGCCAGATTTTAAGTTTTATTTTCATTTTTATTGTTATTTTTTCATATTCATAAGAATCATATATTTCCTTTGTGATACTTAGTGATACCTATAGCTATCGGTATTGTGCGCCATTGTGGTTAAATAAAATTTCAATCCTTGATTCGCATGTCTAAGTTACCATTTAACCATTAATCAATTATTTATAATCTCTAACCTTCACTTCAACATATTCATAGTTTAATTCTTCTTTATGCAGTTCAGGTGGTTTATCTTTTCCTTTATACTCCCAAGCCGAAACATAAGAATAGTTATCATCATCACGTTTGGCTTCACCGGTTTCTGTCTGACTTTCTTCACGGAAATGAGCGCCACACGATTCTCTGCGGTTTAATCCATCGGTAATCATCAATTTTGCCAATTCGAAGAAGTCAGCCACCCTACCGGCTTTTTCTAATTCCTGATTCAATTCATTTGCTGTGCCTGAGACTTTTACATCTTTCCAGAATTCCTTTTCTAATTCATCTATCAAAAGCATACCCTTCTTCAAACCTTCTTCATTTCTTGTCATTCCGCTATAATCCCAAAGAATTTTTCCTAATCGTTTATGGAATGAAGTAACAGTTTGCTTACCATTTACTAAGAATAGTTTTTCAATTTTTGACTTAACAGCTTTTTCAGCTTCATCAAATTCAGGAGTGTCAGTCGGTATCTTTGGCGTCTTGATCTCATCAGCCAGATAATTACCTATTGTATTAGGAATAATAAAGTTGCCATCGCCGGAGCATTGCATCAATGAGCTTGCACCCAATCGGTTTGCCCCGTGATCGGAAAAATTGGACTCACCAATAGCAAATAAACCCGGAATAGTTGACATCAGATCGTAATCAACCCATAAGCCACCCATAGTATAATGTCCGGCAGGATAGATGCGCATTGGTTCTTCATAGGGATTGATTCCGGTGATTTTTTCATACATTTCAAAAAGATTCCCATATTTATTTTCAATTGCTTTTTCACCTTGTTTATTAATAGCATCTTTAAAGTCAAGGTAGACTGACAAACCGGTATCACCAACTCCATATCCGGCATCACATCTTTCTTTGGCTGCTCTTGAACCTACATCTCTCGGTACAAGATTTCCGAATGCGGGATATTTTCTTTCCAGATAATAATCTCTTTCTTCTTCAGGAATGTCATTAGCAGGTCTTTTGTCTGCTTTTTTCTTTGGCACCCAAACCCTACCGTCATTTCTTAACGATTCGGACATCAGTGTTAATTTCGACTGGTAATCATTTAGTACCGGGATACTTGAAGGGTGTATCTGAACAAAACTCGGGTTTCCCCAAAACGCACCTTTTTTGTAAGCTGCCCAGGCAGCAGATGCATTTGAATTAACAGCCAGAGTAGAAAGGTAATAAATAGTTCCGTAGCCGCCTGTTGCTAACACAACTGCATGTCCCGAATGTCTTTCTATTTCGCCGGAAACGAGGTTCCTGGTAATTATTCCCCTGGCTTTTCCATTAATGATAACCAGGTCAAGCATTTCATGGCGGCTGAACATTTTCACAGTACCTCTATTTATTTGCCGGCTTAATCCTGAATAAGCGCCCAATAAACACTGTTGCCCTGTTTGTCCTTTGGCATAAAATGTTCTTGAAACCTGCACACCGCCAAAAGAACGGTTATCCAATGTGCCGCCATATTCCCTGGCAAAAGGAACACCCTGAGCAGTTAATTGATCAATTGTAGCATTACTGACTTCTGCTGCACGATAAACATTTGATTCTCTTGCCCTGTAATCGCCGCCTTTAATCATATCGTAAAAAAGACGGTAAACGCTATCGCCATCATTTTTGTAATTCTTTGCTGCATTAATGCCACCTTGTGCTGCAACCGAATGTGCCCTTCTTGGAGTATCCTGATAACAAAAAACTTTTACATTATATCCTAATTCTCCTAATGAAGAAGCTGCTGCTGCGCCGGCAAGTCCCGTGCCGACAAGAATAATATCCAGCTTCTTTTTATTAGCCGGATTCACTAATTTCATCGAGGATTTGTATTTCGACCACTTTTCGGGTAAGGGTCCTTCAGGTATTTTTGAGTTGAGTTTTGTCATTTTAATATTTTAATTTAGATGTGATACAGATTTTTTCTGATTTTGATTAAAAGAATAGTATAAAATATACCGGGATAATAATAAATCCAAGAGGTACAATTATTGAATAAATTGTTCCAATGGCATTTATTATCGGTGTGTATTTTGAATGATTTAATCCGAGAGTTTGGAATGCAGCCTCAAAAGCATGTTTTAAGTGAATTCCCAAAACAACAAATGCTATGATATAAATAATTGAGAAAATCATATCATTTGTAAAAAGCCAAACAATAAGCTGATAAAAATGTTCTTCCTGAGGAAGAGGAATCTTTGCTGCTGAAGGTGCACTTACAAGCCCTAGCTTAATAAAATAAAAATTATAAAAATGCAATAGTAAAAACATAAAGATCAGCAATCCTGTGTAAATAACATATTTTGACATAAATGTAGTTGTTGTCTTATTACGTGATTTATACCGGATGCTGCCTCTTGCAATCCAGTTTTGGATTTGTAAAACTATTCCATAGAAAATGTGAATGAGGAAGGCAGCCATTAGAATAACCTCAAATACCTTTACTATCCAGTTTGTGCTCATAAAATGTGCTGCTGCAGTGAACATTTCTGCATGGTTTTCACAAATGGGCAAAATAAAAAGATTGATACCAAGATGAACAAGCAAAAAAACAATTAAAAAAAGGCCTAATACAGCCATAATAATTTTCTTGGTAATAGATGAAATAGATAATACAGATTTATTCATGATGTGTAAATTTTTCAAGAAATTACAAAA
>CAZREZ010000146.1:0-7485 GCA_964599115.1 uncultured Bacteroidales bacterium | reverse complement strand
TAAAGTTAAAAAAGTTGTGTTATTTTTTTGGGGCAATTGTCGGAGTTATGATAATAGCCGTAATTATACCATCTTTATATTTACCGCAGATCAGTCGTGAAGTATTACTAAAAGAGAATCCTCTTGTTGCTGATCATAGTTTTTTTGAGAGGATCGCAACAGGATTATACATTCTTGGTTTTTATCTGAAAAAACTTTTTTATCCTTTTCCTATGCTGTATTATTATGGGTATAATATTATCACTATAAAAACATTTGCCAATGCACAAGTAATAATTTCCTTGATTGTTTATCTAGGGATGTTTGTTTATGCAATTGTGAAATTTAAAGAAAAGCATATTCTTTCTTTTGCAATCATCTTTTATCTTATAACAATTGCAATGTTCACAAATATAGTGAAACCTATTCCAGGTATAGTCGGAGACAGATTTTTATTAATTCCTTCACTTGCATTTGCAATAGCTGTAAGCTGGTTTATTTTCAAATTATTTAAACTTAATCCCGAAAAGGAAATTATCAAGAAATCAGGTATAACAAAAGTCTTAATTCTGGTTTTTGTTATCCTTATCCCATACACTGTACTAACCTTTAACAGGAATAAAGACTGGAGAACTTATTACAGTCTTTATAATACTGATATGAAATACCTTGAAAATTCAGTTAAAGCGAACGATCTTTTAGCAACAGAATTAATACGACAAGTGGATAAAGATTTAAGAAACAGACCTGTTAATGTCTTGAAATTTTTAAGACCTACTATCAACAGGGCAATTAAACATTATAAAAAAGCACTTGAAATATACCCTGAACATTATTCTTCATGGAATAATTTGGGAACTATATATTCAAGATTATATAAAGAGCACGAATTGGCAATTTCCTGTTTTGAAAAGTGCATAAAATATAATCCGGATTTTCCAAATGTTTACTTTAATATGGGTATGGCTTATGAAAATCTCGAAAATTATGAAAAGGCTTTAGAATACTATTCCGAATGTTATAAAATGGATACTACAAATATAATCCCAATGTCAAGAATTGCTAACCTGAAATTTAAAAAAGGGAATTTTAAAGAAGCTATTGATATAAACAATCTGTTGATAATTAGAGCCCCTGAATCTGATATTCCTTATATAAACTTGGGTAATTATTATTTTACAATATCTGATACTACAAAAGCTATGTATTTTTACGGAAAAGCTATTGAAAAAGGATCACAAACTAATGTTAGTATGATTTTATACAATTATTATAAAGAAAAAGGAGATTGGTTAAAAGCAAATTATTATTTCGGGAAGGCAAAACAGGGGAATAGAAAGTAATAAATTAAAAGATAAAAGACAAAAGACAAAAGTAAAAATGAAAAGCTATATAAAAGCAATAACATATTTTTTGCCCGAAAAAATATTAACAAATGATGAATTAGTAAAGCAGTTTCCTGATTTAAAAATTAAGAATCTGACAAGACTTACAGGAGTGGTTGAAAGACATATTTCGGCAAAAGGTGAAACCTCTGCTGATCTTGCCGTCAAAAGTGCTGAAAAATTATTTTTCGAAAATTCTATTTCTCCAGATGAAATTGACTTTATTTTATTTTGCACCCAAAGCAGTGATTACATAACACCATCAACTGCCTGTATTATTCAGGAGAGATTGAACATACCGCAAAGTGCCGGTGCAATGGATTTTAGCCAGGGTTGTACAGGATATATTTACGGATTAAGTCTGGCAAAAGGACTTATTGAAACAGATTCGGCAAAAAACGTATTATTGCTCACTGCCGAAACAATCACGAAAAGAATACATGAAAAAGATAAAAGCAACAAGGCAATTTTTGGAGATGGAGCTGCAGCAACACTAATTTCTGCGAAGCATGAAGAAACAGGTTCTGAAATCGGTGATTTTGTATTCGGTACTGACGGAAGCGGTTTTTCAGAAATTATCATTAAACATGGTGGTTCAAGATACCCGCTACAGGAATATTTATCAGATGATTATGAAGATGAATTTGGAAATGTAAGAAATGATAGGTGCTTTTATATGAACGGTTCCGCTGTTTTTACTTTTTCTGTTGAGATAGTCCCTGAAATGATTAATACTTTACTAAAAAAAGCAAAGCTTAAAATTGAAGATATTGATTTGTTTGTTTTACATCAGGCAAACAGAATCATCCTTGAAACCATTTTTCAAAAAATGAAAATCCCTGAGAAAAAATCCATCATCTGGCTTGAGAAATGCGGAAATACAGTTTCGTCCACTATTCCCATTGCCTTTAAAGAAGCAATTAATCAGGGAAAAGTAAAAAAAGGTGATACTGTTTTACTGGCAGGATTTGGAGTTGGATTTTCGTGGGCAGCAACTGTTATTACTTTGTGATTGGTTGTGCTATAATATTTGAAGTAGCATAGAGAGGATAAACATCAATGTTATTAAAGTGTGAAAAGTTCTCGTTAGAAATCCGTATCCCTTTTTTTCTTTTTTTCTCTTGCAGGAAAAGGTGCATGCTTTGCATTGAGCCTTTTGTCCCGGCTTTTACTTCTATTGGAAATATTTCATCATTCTTGGATATCAGGTAATCTACCTCTGCATTGCTGTTTTTGGCTTCACGATGCCAGTAATATAAATTACGTTTTTTATAACAAGAAGTAGCTTTTAAAAGTTCAAGCCCAACAAATTGCTCAGCTATATTTCCTTTGTTTATTGTATTGAAATTTTTTGAAATCAGAATGTCTGCTATATCAAAGTCTAATATTCTCAAAAAGATGCCTGTGTCATATAATATCATTTTTTGCTTTTTGGGATTTACTTCTGCCCCGAGAGGTAAACCGTTAGCTGCTGTATGCTTTACAGGGTAAACCAATCCTGCCATAATCAGCAACTCCAAGGCTTCTTTAACTTGTTTATGATTTGATTGTATGGCTGCTTTTGAATAGACAAATTTACTACCGGATTGCATCACTACAGAATCGTAAACTTCCCTGATACGGGATACCGGTACAAGTTTTTTATATTTGCGGAAATCATCGTTTAACGAAAATATCAAATCATCCAAAATTTGTTTACAACGATTAATATCTTTGGTTTTTATATAAGTTGATATTACTTCCGGCATGCCTCCTATAATAATAAACTTTTTTAAATAGTTTAGCAACTTAATATGCAAGGCAATATTTAAAGGATTTTCAGGTGATGCATCATTTTTTTTTGCAAGAAGAAAATTTTCATCACATGCGGATAAAAATTCATCGAATGACATTGGATACATAAACATTGAACGTACTCTCCCAACTCCGAATGAAGGAATTTCTGTTAATGCAAACTCTATGAGGGAACCGGCTGCTACTACATGAAGTTCAGGCATTTTTTCGTAAAAAAAACGAAGTGATCGGATGGCTGGGATACATGTTTGAATTTCATCAAAAAATAGTAGAGTTTTACCAGACCGGATAGAAATATTAAAAATAGCCGAAAGATTTTCACACAATTCATCAGGGGAAAGATTCCCCGAAAAAACAGAATGAACCTGCAGGTTTTCTTCAAAGTTTATTTCAAGATAGTTCTCAAACTGCTTGCTTAACTGCCTGATCGTATTTGTTTTTCCGACCTGTCTGGCACCTCGTAATAAAATTGGTTTATTTTCAGGAGAATTCCTCCATGCTATTAACTCGCTGTCTATTTGTCTTTTAATATACATAATTTTAATATTATTGTATTTTTCAAAGGCAAAGATACAACATAAAAGTTATAAAACAAAGGCAATTTCAATAATAATTTACATAAAACAAAGGCAATAGTGATGTGAAATATCCAAAAAACAAAGGCAATATTTATTTAAATTTCTTTCTTTCCTCCAATAATGCTTTACCTTCTTCAATCAATTTTGATAAATTTGTTTCAACTAAAAATGAAGACAAAGGCCATGAAACACCAAAATATTCATTAACATCATTTTCAAGTTCAACAGCAGCCATTGAATCAAGACCGTAAGCTGTTATTGGTTTTTCAAGGTCAAATTTATCAATTGCAATACCGAGTTTGTGGCTTAGCCAGTTAAGAAGCCATTCTTTAATTTCAGTTTCAGTAAATTCTTTATCAAATTGCTTAGTGGTTTTAGGCAATTCCATTTTCCATGAACCGACTTCAGTTAATTTTTTAAGTAAATAATCGGTTTTGCACATTCGTCTCTGAATTTTTCCGCTTGAAGTTTTCGGAATACTTCCTGTTCGCAGAAGAACAATAGAATAAACCTGCAATTCATATTCTTCGGCTATTGTCCGACGGATTGTTTCACATACTTCATCAATATTAAGGTCTTTTAAATATGTACGTTTAATCTCCTGAATAATAACGAGCCGTTCTTGATTTAAAACATCTATTGAGAATACTGCATTGGCATTAGAAACAAGAGCCTCATTGCAATTCTCAACGGTTTTTTCAATATCCATAGGGTAGTGATTCTTACCTCTGATAATAATAAGGTCTTTTAATCTGCCTGTAACAAAAAGGTTTCCCCGGTGAATAAAACCCAGATCACCTGTTCTGAGAAAAGGTCCTTCTTTTGTATCAGATAGATGAGCTTTAAATATACGTTCAGTCTCTTCAGTATCCTTCCAATATCCTTTACATATTGACGGACTTGAAATCCAAATCTCACCAATTATTCCGGCTTGACAAACTATTTTTGTTTCGGGATTAACAATTGCAACTTTTGTCTCTCCCCATGGGAATCCCGAACTTACAAGTTCACGACTTTCTTCATTATCAGTCGCATGTATAACAAGGTTTTGTTCAAATGAATTTACTGAAGCTGAAAAGTAAACAGGTTCATTTTTATAATTACCTCCTGTAACCATTAAAACAGCTTCAGCCAAACCGTAACATGGATATGTTTGTTTTGGAGAAAAATTACTTTGCTTAAATGCTTTTTCAAAGTTAATTATAGTTTTCTTTAGGATGGGTTCCGCTCCGGAAAATAACACCTGAAGCGAACTCAAATCTAGTTGATTACGTTCTTCATCTGTGATTTTTTCAACACAATAATCATAAGCAAAATTAGGACCTCCTGCAGTAATAGCTTTATATTTCGAAATTGCATTTAACCAGTTGAAAGGTTTTCGGATAAATTCTGCTGGAGGAATAATATAGTTAATACCTCCATTGTATATAATCTGAAATAAAGGACCGAATAATCCCATATCATGGAAATTAGGCAACCAGCTTACAACAATCAATTTTTCAGTATGTCCATAAGCTTGTTTAATAACTTCGGAGTTATATATGATGTTCCTGTGACTTACCATAACACCTTTTGGCTTTCCGGTTGAACCGGATGTATATTGCAGGGTAGCTAAATCTTCGGGATCAATATGAGACTTTGACCATTGTGAAGCCAGTTGATCATCGAGATTTTCGAAAATCAAATATTTGGGTTTGATGAAAAAATCTTCATCGGTAAAGTTTTTCCTGATATTAGCGTAAATTTTTTCAGTTGTTATTATAAATGTGCATTCAGAATTTTCAACTATTGATTTAAAACGGTTATTTTGCTTGTTACGTCTTGGAGGATAAGCCGGAACAGCAATAACTCCTGCATAGAAACAACCAAAAATAGTTACAATGAATTCAATGCCGTTTGGAAAAAGTAAAACAGCTCTGTCACCTTTCTTGCATGTTTTTTGTAATGTTACAGCAATAACTTTTGCCTTTTCATGCATTTGCTTGTATGTAATGCTTCCTTGCTCATTTTCTCCATCATCAAGAAAGACATAAGCAATATCATCAGGCTGATTTTTCGCCCTTAGTTGTAAAAGGTCAATAAGATTATCAGCTGGAAAATCAGTAAAAATATTTTCGGAAATCAGAATCTGTTTGTGTTTTTTTTGCATAATGGAATTAAATTATTTTGCTATCAGATAACCTCGTCATCCGGTATAAGCTATCCCGTATATTTTTCCTGTCTTTTGCGTTTTCAAAATCTAAAATTACTTTTTCCCATATACTCTCTGCTTCTCCTATAACAACAGCATCCACAAATTGCAATGCTTCATCTGGAAGCATAGAAGCGTGTATACTTCCTATAACTGTCGGGATTTTTTTCTTCCGGTAAATTTCGGCAAGTTTATATTTCTTGTAATTACTCAAAATAGCATTTATCTTAAATTATCTTACGAAAAAGGATTAGATTCAAAATTTTGCAATCCAAAGATATCAATAAGATTCCTTTGCGGTCTTTCATGCTCAAAGGCAAGATTATAATATTGTAGATTTGACCCGTAAGACCAGATACCGGCAGTTGTGCTTTTTGTTTGTTTTAAAGTACGGATAAATTTCTTTTTTAGAATTTCTTCATTATAAAGCTTATCCCAGTTTTTTTTAATTTCTTTCATCATAATTTTGGGTTCCATCAGATCATGTTTAAAAACAACTTCTGCAAAATGATAATGTTGCCAGTCATCTGGATAATCAGTAAGAAAAATTTTATTTTCCTTAATCATCCGTTTAAAAAGCGAAGTTCCTGGAAGGGGAGTCAGAATAGTAGCTTGTACTGCATCAATAGCTGATTCATTAATATAATCAGATCGCTTAGCCATTGATTCGGGTGTGTCTGTTTCCAGACCATAGATGAATGCACCGAGAACACTTATTCCGTATTTATGAATTTTATTAAAAATATCATGGTAACTATCCACCCCGATTTTTACATTGAGTTTTTTATTCATTTCCCGGAGTTGATCAATTCTTTCAGATTCAATACCAAGAAGTACCATCCTGCAACCACTCTCTGCTGCATACTTCAGCACTTCTTCATTATCGGCAAAATTCATTGATGCAGAACAAAACCATTCTTTTTTAATACCCCGCTCAATTATTCCTTTAAAAAGTTCAATTGCTCTTTCCTGTAATCTTTTACCATAACCAATAATGTTATCATCTACAAAATAAACAAGATTGTGTTCTATCGTTTCAAGTTCATCCAGCACTTCATTGACGGGCCTTAACCGGTAAGAATTTCCGTTAAAAGTATGAACCGAACAAAACTCGCAATTCATTGGGCAGCCTCTTGTAGTCTGAATACTGGCAAACTTGTATTCTTTATGAAACAATTTACGTGAGGGGCACGGGGCATTTTCCATTGATAAATGTTGCCCTTTATAAATCTTCTGTAAATTGGATTTTTCAAAGTCATCAATTAAAGATGGCCATACACTTTCAACTTCACCGGTTACAACAGTATCAACATATTTTGTTGCTTCTTCCGGAACCATTGAAGCATGAATTCCGCCAATTACTGTTGTAATTCCTTTTTTTCTGTAAATATCTGCTATTTCGTAGGCTCGCTTTACACTTGAGGTTAAAGCTGTCAGTCCAACAAGATCGGCTTCACGATATTGGAAAGTTTCAAAGTTTTCATCAAGAATCTCAACTTCCCAGCTATCATGTGTAAGAGTTGCAATTATTCCAAGTCCGATTGGAGGATAAATAACA
>CAZREZ010000145.1:0-7486 GCA_964599115.1 uncultured Bacteroidales bacterium | reverse complement strand
TTTGTTTTTAGTTCAACAACATTTTTTTTATATTCTTCATCAAGAACGCTAGTAATATCCTTTTCTTTCGCTTTGGTTTTTCTATCTTTAATTATTCGTGAAAATAGTTTTTTATCAATAACAACACCTTTCATTGAAGGAGGAGCTTTAAGTGAAGCATTTTTAACGTCTCCTGCTTTATCTCCGAATATTGCTCTTAATAATTTTTCTTCGGGAGTTGGATCACTTTCACCTTTAGGTGTGATTTTACCAATTAAAATATCGCCTTCATTAACTTCAGCACCGATTCTTATTAAACCGTTCTCATCCAATTCTTTTGTTGCTTCGGCACTTACATTGGGAATATCGTTGGTTAATTCTTCAACGCCACGTTTTGTATCTCTTACTTCAAGAGAAAATTCTTCAATATGTATTGAAGTAAATATATCTTCTTTAACAACTTTTTCAGAAATAACAATTGCATCTTCAAAGTTATATCCTTTCCATGGCATAAATGCAACCATAAGATTTCTTCCTAAAGCCAATTCCCCGTTTTGAGTAGAGTAACCTTCACAAAGAACTTGATCTTTAACAACTTTATCGCCTTTTTTCACGACAGGACGAAGGTTAATACAGGTATTTTGATTTGTTCTTGAAAATTTTGTAAGATGATAATTTTTTACATCATCATCGAAACTTACCAATTTTTCATTTTCGTCTCTTGAATACCTTATAATTATCTCACTTGAGTCAACATATTCAACTATTCCATCACCTTCTGCATTAATAAGTACTCTTGAATCGTGTGCAACACAGGCTTCAATACCTGTTCCAACAATAGGAGTCTCGTTGTTTAACAAAGGAACAGCTTGCCGCATCATGTTTGATCCCATTAAAGCCCTATTAGCATCATCATGTTCAAGAAACGGAATTAATGATGCTGCTATGGAAGCTATCTGGTTTGGAGCAATGTCAATTAAGTCAACTTTTTCTTTTTCAATAATAGGATAATCGGCTAAATGTCTTGCTTTTACTATATCGTTTTGAAAAGTACAGCCATCATCTTTAAGTATTGTATTAGCCTGGGCAATAATTTTACTTTCTTCTTCTTCGGCACTTAAATAAACAGGTTTTTCTTTTAATTGAACAACTCCATTATCTACTTTACGGTAAGGAGTTTCAATGAAACCAAGTTTATTGAACTTTGCATAAACACAAAGAGAAGATATCAAACCAATGTTAGGACCTTCTGGTGTTTCAATAGTACATAAACGTCCATAATGTGTATAATGGACATCACGTACTTCAAATCCGGCTCTTTCGCGTGAAAGTCCTCCCGGACCTAATGCCGATATACGTCTTTTATGAGTTAATTCAGCTAATGGATTTGTTTGATCCATAAACTGAGATAACTGATTGGTTCCGAAAAATGAGTTTATTACAGAAGATAGAGTTTTAGCATTAATAAGATCAGTAGGAGTGAAGACTTCATTATCTCTGACGTTCATTCTTTCTCTTATAGTCCTTGACATACGTGCCAGCCCGATACCGAACTGTGTGTATAACTGTTCTCCAACTGTTCGCACTCTACGGTTACTTAAATGATCAATGTCGTCAACTTCGGTTTTTGCATTAACAAGTTCAATAAGATGTTTAATTATTGAAATAATATCTTCTTTTGTTAATACTTTTATGTCTGTATTAGTATCCGTTCCAAGTTTTTTGTTAATTCTATATCTTCCTACATCTCCCAGGTCGTATCTTTTGTCGGAGAAGAATAGTTTTTCAATTATTCCACGAGCAGTTTCTTCATCAGGAGGTTCAGCATTACGTAATTGGCGATAAATAAATTCAACTGCTTCTTTTTCAGAGTTTGCAGTATCTTTTTGTAATGTGTTGAAGATAATGCTGTAATCGTTTGCAATTAAATTGTCTCTGTGAAGCAGAATTGTCTTATTTCCTGAATCAATGATCTGATCAATATTTTTATTTTCAAGTACTGTTTCTCTATCAATAATAACTTCGGTACGTTCAATTGAAACAACTTCACCTGTATCTTCATCAACAAAATCTTCTATCCACGATTTTAGTACTCTAGCAGCTAACCT
Source organism: uncultured Bacteroidales bacterium (assembly GCA_964599115.1). Classification (GTDB taxonomy): domain Bacteria; phylum Bacteroidota; class Bacteroidia; order Bacteroidales; family JADFUO01; genus JADFUO01. The sequence continues at coordinate 5,399 of CAZREZ010000145.1, read as the reverse complement.
GCGTCCTATTACTCGTTTTAAACCTGCTTTGGTAACTTTTATTTCTTCAGCAAGATCAAAAATTTCAAGTATATCTTTATCGCTTTCATATCCGATAGCTCTCAATAATGTAGTTACAGGTAATTTTTTCTTCCTGTCAATGTATGCATACATTACATTATTGATGTCAGTAGTAAACTCCATCCATGAACCCTTGAAAGGAATAATTCTAGCTGAGTATAACTGTGAGCCATTTGCATGAAAACTTGTACCAAAAAATACTCCGGGTGATCTATGTAATTGAGAAACTACAACCCTTTCGGCACCATTAATCATAAAAGTGCCTTTAGGAGTCATGTATGGTATCATACCCAAATAAACATCCTGGATGATAGTTTCAAAATCTTCGTGATCAGGGTCAGTACAATATAACTTTAGTTTTGCTTTAAGAGGAACGCTATATGATAAGCCCCTTTCAATGCATTCTTCAATTGAATATCTGGGTGGGTCAATAAAATAATCCAGGAATTCAAGTACAAAGTTATTACGCGAATCTGTTATTGGAAAGTTTTCGCTGAAAACTTTAAATAACCCTTCGTTAACACGATTTTCAGGATTAGTTTCCAATTGGAAAAAATCTTGAAAAGATTTTATCTGAATATCAAGAAAATCAGGATATTTTTCATGAATCTTTGTAGAAGCGAAATTAATTCTTTCAGTTTTTTTTAAAGCCAAGATTTTAAGTTTTTAGCCTGCCCGAAGACAGGGAGGTTTGTAGTAAATAAAATAATAAAAAATTACCAAAATTAGATGAAGACCTTCAATCTGTCAATAGTCTAAATTCTATTATCAGTAAATACTAAACAACTACTTAATTTCAACCTCTGCTCCAGCTTCTTCTAATTGATTTTTTAATACTTCAGCTTCATCTTTGGTAACACCTTCTTTGATTGCTTTAGGGGCAGAATCAACTAATTCTTTAGATTCTTTAAGACCTAAGCTTGTTAATTCTTTTACTAATTTAACTACAGCTAATTTAGATTGTCCCGGTGCTTTAATGATTACATCAAAAGCTGTTTGTTCTTCAGCTACTTCAGTTTCGCCTGTACCTGCTCCTGGTGCTGCAACAACAGCTGCTGCTGCAGCTGGTTCAATTCCGTATTCTTCTTTTAAAATTCCAGCTAATTCGTTAACTTCTTTAACTGTTAAATTAACTAATTGCTCTGCAAAAGTTTTTAAATCTGCCATTTTCTATTGTTTTTTTTAATTATGATTTTCTAAATAATTATTTTAAATTTTATTAAAATTCTGCTAAATAACAGAAATGTGAATTCCTTATTCGGATTTTTCAGATAATGTTTTAAGTATCCCGGAAATATTATTTCCACCTGATTGTAAGGCTGAAATAACATTTTTAACAGGTGATTGCAATAATCCGATAATGTCTCCAATGAGTTCGTTCTTAGATTTTATATTCATTAATAAATCTAACTGATCATCGCCAAGGTATATCATTTCTTCAATGTATGCACTTTTAAGAATGGGACGGTTAAATTTTTTTCTGAATTCTTTGATCAGTCTAGCAGGAGCATTACCTGTTTTAGCAAACATAATAGATGTTGAACCTATTAAAGTATCATATAAGGGTTCAAAATCCTTTTCAATTTTATCCATTGCTTTTTTTAGCAATGTATTCTTTACAACGGTCAACTGGATTCCCTTTTTAAAACACAATCTTCTTAAGGCTGTAGTATGCTCAGAATTTAAACCGGAAATATCAGTAATATAAAAATATTTGTTGTTAGTTAATTGTTTCTTTAATGAATCAATAAGCTGATTTTTTTCTTCTTTTCTCATAATGTTTTACTTTGCAAGTAACAGATAATTATGTGGTTATTGATTTAGATTCAATCTGAATTCCTGGGCTCATTGTGCTTGACATGTAAATACTTTTAATGTAAGTGCCTTTTGAAGAAGAAGGTTTCAGTTTGATAATGGTTTGTAATAATTCTTTTGTATTGTCAAAAATTTTTGTATTTTCAAATGAAACTTTGCCAATCGAATTGTGAATTATTCCAAACTTATCAACCTTAAAGTCAATTTTACCAGCTTTAACTTCTTTAACTGCTTTTCCAACATCCATAGTAACGGTTCCGGTTTTTGGGTTTGGCATAAGACCTCTTGGTCCTAATATCCTTCCCAAAGCACCAACTTTAGGCATTACACTTGGCATAGTAATTACAACGTCAATATCGGTCCATCCGCCTTTAATTTTTTGAACGTATTCATCAAGACCATAATAATCAGCTCCAGCTTCTTTAGCTTCTTCTTCTTTATCGGGGGTGCACAAAACCAAAACCTTGATGGTTTTTCCTGTACCATGAGGTAAAGTAACTGTGCCTCTAACCATTTGATTAGCTTTACGCGGGTCAACACCCAAGCGTATATCTATATCAATTGAAGAATCAAATTTTGTGTAAGTAAGATTTTTAACAATATCAATAGCTTCTGTTAATGTATAAAACTTACTTTTATCAAATTTTGTTAAAGCTTCTTTTCTGTTTTTTGTTAGTTTAGTCATTTTTTATTTTCTTAAGATGATTTGACTATTAATCAAAAGTGCAGGATTAATATATTAATTGTCAAAATGGAATTTCCCTTTCACATTTATTCCCATACTTCTGGCAGTACCTGCTACCATTTTCATTGCTGATTCAACTGTAAATGCATTAAGATCAACCATTTTTGCCTCAGCAATTGATTTTATTTGATCCCAACTTACTGAAGCTACTTTTGATCTGTTTGGTTCTGGTGAACCTTTTTGAATTTTAGCAGCATCCATTAATTGAACAGCAACCGGAGGGGTTTTTATTATAAAACTAAAGGATTTATCCTTAAAAACAGTTATTATAACAGGAATGATTTTTCCTGCTTTATCCTGTGTGCGGGCATTAAATTGCTTGCAAAATTCCATAATATTAACTCCTTTTGCACCTAAAGCAGGTCCTACAGGTGGCGATGGGTTTGCAGCTCCTCCTTTGATTTGTAATTTTATTAATCCGCTAACTTCTTTTGCCATTTTAATTTTTTTCTGATAAATATAAATTGATTTAAAAGTTATTTGATAACTTATTCTTTTTCAATTTGCATAAAACCTAATTCCAATGGGGTTTTTCTGCCAAAAATTTTAACCATGACTTTCAGTTTTTTCTTTTCCTCGTTAATTTCTTCAATTATTCCACTGAAACTGTTAAATGGTCCATCAGTAACTGTAACTGTTTCACCTACTATAAAAGGTACATTTATTTCTTCTCCTTTTTCTGCCAGTTCATCAACTTTACCTAAAATTCTATTTACTTCTGATGGGCGTATAGAATCAGGTTCTCCCTTTGTTCCTAAAAAACTTAACACATTTGGTATGTTTTTGATAATATGAGGAATTTCGCCAACTAATTCAGCTTCTATAAGAACATAACCCGGAAAGTAATTTCTTTCCTTACTTATTTTTTTCCCTTTTCTTACCTGGTAAACTTTCTCGGTCGGGATAAGTACTTGTGAGATGTAATCTTTCAGATTAAGACGGTTAATCTCACTATCAAGGTATTCTTTTACCTTTTTTTCTTTACCACTAATCGCCCGTATAACATACCATTTTTTGACTTGCTCGCTCATAATTTACACAAAGGAATTATTTTGATTATTATCAAATAACAAAATATTAGATTATAAATAATTTATTAAAAAAGTTTATAAAAATTTTCCAATAAAGTTTGAAATGACATATCCATCAAATAAACGATTAAAGCGATTATAAGGGAAGCAATGGATACAACAATTGCACTACTTTGCAATTCATTCCAAGTAGGCCAGGAAACTTTATGAATTAATTCATCATAACTTTCCTTAATGTAAGTTTTAAATTTTAATTTAGCCATTTAATCTAATATTTTTGCACGGGTGGTAGGATTTGAACCCACAACCAATGGTTTTGGAGACCACTACTCTACCAATTGAGCTACACCCGTATAATTATATATACTTTTTATAAGGTATGAGGTATAAGGTATTCTGAAAAAAATAAGAATACCTTATACTTAACTACCTGTTAATTTATTATTAATCTAGAATTTCAGTTACCTGACCGGCTCCAACAGTTCTGCCGCCTTCACGGATTGCAAATCGTAAACCTTTGTTCATTGCGATCTCAGAAATCAATTTAACCTCTATTGTCAGGTTATCACCGGGCATTACCATTTCAATACCTTCGGGAAGGAAAATTTCACCGGTAACGTCAGTTGTTCTGAAGTAAAATTGCGGACGATACTTGTCGTGGAATGGTGTATGTCTTCCTCCTTCTTCTTTTTTAAGAATATATACTTCTGCTTTAAAATGTTTATGAGGAGTTACTGAACCAGGAGCGGCAATTACCATACCTCTACGGATTGCTTTCTTGTCAATACCTCTTAACAGAAGACCTGCATTATCACCTGCTTCACCCTGGTCTAATATTTTCCTGAACATTTCAACACCGGTTACAACTGATTTGAGTTTTTCAGCACCCATACCGATTATATCAACAGGGTCGCTGGTATGGATAATACCGGTTTCAATTCTACCTGTGGCAACAGTACCACGGCCTGTAATAGAAAATACATCTTCGACAGGCATTAGAAATGGTTTGTCAACATCTCTTTTAGGTAACGGAATCCATGTATCACAAGCTTCCATTAATTCAAAAACTTTATCTACCCATTTTTGTTCCTTATTTAATGCACCTAATGCTGAACCTTGAATAACAGGAGTGTTTTCGCCATCAAATTCATAGAATGAAAGCAACTCTCGGATTTCCATATCAACTAATTCTAACAATTCATCATCATCAACCATATCAACTTTGCTCATAAAGACAACTAACTTAGGTACACCAACCTGGCGAGCCAAAAGAATATGTTCACGTGTTTGTGGCATTGGTCCGTCAGTGGCAGCAACAACTAATATTGCACCGTCCATTTGAGCTGCACCTGTAACCATGTTTTTTACATAGTCGGCATGGCCCGGACAGTCAACGTGTGCATAGTGCCTGTTGTCGGTTTGATACTCAACGTGCGCTGTATTAATTGTTATACCTCTTTCTTTTTCTTCAGGTGCATTGTCAATTTCATCAAATGACATATAAGCTGCTAAACCTTTGTCTTGAAGATTTAATGTAATGGCAGCGGTTAAAGTGGTTTTTCCATGGTCAACATGACCAATAGTTCCAATATTAACATGCGGTTTTGAACGATCAAATTTTTCTTTAGCCATATTAAAAAATATTTAGTTAAAATTGATTACAAAATATATAAAAATAATTCAGTTATTTATTTGAGCCAATGACGAGAGTTGAACTCGTGACCCCTTCCTTACCAAGGAAGTGCTCT
>CAZREZ010000144.1:5396-7489 GCA_964599115.1 uncultured Bacteroidales bacterium | reverse complement strand
AAATTAATCAATGAATTACTTAAAAAATAGCAACCAGTTTTCTTCAATTAGACCGTTAAGTTTATCTTTTAAAGTGACAAATACCGAAATCAAATCAGACTCCTGTATAAATTGTGAGGAACTATTCTGATCCAATCTATAGCAAAGTTTTATCTGAAGGAGCATCCATTCGAAGATTTAAAATTGAATTATAGAACAAAATACCAGAACCCGAAAGGTTCAAATGTTTAAAGAAAAACAGATGCGAATAAAACATTCGACCCCGTCGAGGTCGTACCTTATCGTTAGGCCATCATTTTATAAACATATAATCCCTTATGGATTAAAAAAATAAGAAACAATATTCAACAAACTTACCCCAGATAGCTCTCGTTTACGACGGTAGTTGGACAAGAGCATGAGCTGGTTATATTTTCAATCAGATTTTTTTAAAGCATTATGTGATACATAATATAGAAATATTTACTATCTTTAGCGTAAAATTTCTTAACTAACATTATATTAATATGAAAATTTTAACTTTATTAATCGTTTTAGCCTTCATCATCCAGGCTACTGTTTCATCCCAACCCTGCCTGCCTGATGGAATTACATTTACAACTCAGGCAGAAATTGATGATTTTCAGACCAATTACCCCAACTGTACGGAAATAGAGGGTGATGTTGAGATTAATGGGAATGATATAGCTAATTTAAACGGGTTAAGTGTTTTGACTTCCTTCGGGGGAGATTTGGAAATTTATGATAACGATGTCTTAAACAATTTAACAGGATTGGAAAACATAACTTCTATTGAGGGAAATCTAATTATTGGTGATTATTATCTTGGTGGTAACCCATCCATGACTAGTTTAACGGGTTTGGACAATGTGACTTCCATCAAGGGCGGCCTTTTAATTGGGTACAATGATGCCCTGACAAATTTAACAGGACTGGACAATGTGACTTCCATCGGTGGATACCTTGAGATTACTCACAACGATGCCCTAACCAGTTTAACAGGACTTAACAATATAACTTCCATTGGGGGAAGTTTGAGAATACAGTATCATGACAATCTTATGAATTTGGAGGGGCTTTCTAATTTGCTTTATATCGGAGAAGACCTTGTTTTAAAAAACAACCATTCGCTTACAAGTTTTGCTGGTTTGGAAGGAATTAGTATCATTTACGGTAATCTTTTTCTAATATACAACGTCCCTGGTATAACATCATTATCAGGTTTGGACGGAATTACAACAATTCATGGAAAGTTGGATATAAGAGAAAATTATTATCTGGAAAATTTATCTGGATTTGAAATGTTAGATTCTATCGGGGGTAATGTTTATATCGGGTATAATGATGCACTTAATAATCTTACGGGATTAAACGAACTAAATTCTGTAGATGGCTATTTTGTTTTAGAAAACAACGCTATTCTGGAAAATGTAGATGGACTATCATCTTTGGAAACAATTGGAGGAACATTATTTTTTGGTAATAACGATCAATTATCTAGTATTATTGGATTAAATGAACTTACAAGCATTGGTGAAAATTTAGAAATATACGGTTGTGACGCACTAACTGATTTAACTGGATTAGAGTCGTTGAATTCAATTGGACATGATTTATGTGTTAATTACAATGATGCGCTATTAACTTTAACAGGCATAGATAATATAGAAGCTAATACAATCAGTAATCTTGCTATCGGGTATAACAATATGTTAGCTATTTGTCATGTTCAAAGTGTTTGTGATTACTTGGTTAGCCCAAACGGAAATATTGGTATTAGTAATAATGCCCCTGGTTGTAACAGCCAGGAAGAAGTGGAAGAAGCTTGTGCTGTTTGGGTTCCAAACATAAATAGCGAGTCCGAATTTTCGATATTTCCTAATCCCGCTGAAAAAGAGATTATTATTTCAGGCAAGAATGGAGCAATTATAAAAGAAGTAAATATTTATAATCAGATTGGGCAAAAAGTATTACATAAAAAACGAATAACTAATACAATTGATGTTTCAAAACTCCCGCAAGGGATGTATATTATTGAATTGATCTCAAGTGAATTGAAAATCAGAGAGAAATTGATAATAAGATAGGGAATA
>CAZREZ010000144.1:0-5296 GCA_964599115.1 uncultured Bacteroidales bacterium | reverse complement strand
CGGTAGCCCGGTGAGTTTGGAAAAAGGTCAAGTTCAGTAGGTGGATCACCGATAAAATGTTGATAATCTTCAGGATCATGTCCTCCGTAAAAAGTCCAGGTGCCATTCCCGAATTCTCCGTGAATATAGCGTGCCTCTTCGATTGCTTTGTTTTCACCCATAATTAAAACACTTGATTTAATGTTCTTTTTATTAAAAGCAGTTGTTTGTCCCATAAATGCCTTGATTACAGTTTCATGGTTCTGGCAAAGCATGGTTGGTACGGGATCCCATTTTGCAGAGAAGTCAAACAAAATGAAAAAGTCGTTATTTTTACTTAATGTTCTTGGGCGGGTAAGTGTTACGTCTATAGATGATATTTCGTATTCATGTGGATTTCTGCTAAGTGTGAAATCCTTAAAAGCAAAACAATTACTGTAATTAAGCTTTGATTGAGCATCAGGGTCAGGCAGGTCGCCGTCAAACATCACATCACAAATATCCACTCCATCAGCAGCAAGTGTAACATCATAGCTATCACATGCTGAACACATGGCAAACAAATATCCGCCGCCTGCTACAAATTCCCTTATTTTTTTTACTACTGCAAACTTTAATTGTGAAACTTTGCTAAATCCTGTTTTTTTTGCAATTTCCTCACTAACTCTAACATCTTCCTGATACCACGGAAAGTTCCTGTATCTTGACCAGAATTTACCATACTGCCCTGTAAAATCTTCATGATGAAGGTGAAGCCAGTCATAAAGCGGCAAAACACCCTCAAGGATTTCTTCATCATAAATAACATCATAAGGAATTTCGGCATAAGTTAATGCAAGTGTAACTGCATCATCCCATGGCTGTTTGTTCTTCGGGGAATAAATGGCAATTTTTGGAGCTTTATGAAGTTTTATTTCATCCATATTTATTTCAGGTTGTGCAATTTCCTGCAATATCGCAGTGGATTGCACATCGGCAATTACCTGATAACTTACTCCCCTGATAATACATTCATTTTCAAAATCCTTATGATATTTAAACATATAACTTCCACCTCTGTAATTCAATAACCAGCTTATTTCTATATCGTGTTGCAAAACCCAATATGCTATACCATAAGCTTTCAGATGATTTTTTTGTGTGTTATCCATTGGAATAATCAGGTAGGCAGACTTTGCATTTATAGCAAAAACAACAAAAAGGGAAAGTAAGATTATTTTAAGATTAATAGAGATATTCATAATGTAAATTGTATCAGAATTTTTTTATATTAATCCAATACAAACAATTAAAAATTTATAATAAATCCCTGTCTTACTCAATTGAATTTAATGAATCAGCGTTATCCAATTGTTCGTAGATGGAATTTTTACTTTTATATTCAGGAACAATATTTTTCATTTTTCTTACGATTTTAAAATTGTCCTGTTCAACGAACAAATTAATTAAACTTTTAATTTCTTTCTCAACGATTTCAAAATCATACTCTTTAACTTTCGCAATTAAAATCTGGGGATGATGTGTAGGTATTGTATTTTCCTGATCATTAAGCAATTCTTCATATAATTTTTCACCGGGTCGCAAGCCGGAAAATTTTATTTGAATATCCTTACCCAATTCCAGTCCTGATAATTTTATCATTTTTTTAGCCAGATCAACAATCTTAACTGATTTACCCATATCAAAAATAAATATTTCACCACCTTTTCCTATTGCACCGGCTTCAAGAACTAACTGGCATGCTTCGGGTATTGTCATGAAAAAACGCGTGATGTCAGGATGAGTAATGGTTATTGGCCCACCTTTTTCAATTTGTTTTCTAAAAAGCGGAATTACCGAGCCGTTTGAACCCAGAACATTTCCGAAGCGTGTTGTAATAAATCGTGTTTTCCCTTTTTGATTTAATGACTGAGTGTAAATTTCAGCTATACGTTTTGATGCTCCCATCACACTTGTAGGATTTACTGCCTTATCCGAGGATATCATGATAAATTTGTCAAGATTGTATTTTATTGAAAGATCGGCAAGTATCCTGGTGCCTTCAATATTTGTAAATAATGCTTCTGACGGATTGCTTTCCATCATAGGCACGTGTTTATATGCAGCAGCATGATAAACTATATCAGGTTTAAAAGTTTTGAAAATATTTTCTGTTCGCGATTTGTTACAAATATCAGCAATTATCACCTCATAATTTTGTGATGGAAATTTCTCATAACATTCTAATTCCAGATGATACAAAGGGCTCTCAGACTGGTCGGTCATAATTATTTTTTTGGGAGAATAACCTGATATTTGCCTTACCAGCTCACTTCCGATTGAACCGGAAGCACCGGTTACTAAAATGTTCTTACCATTCAAATCATTACTGATCTTTTGTTTACCTAAATTTATAACATCACGCTCTAAAAGATCTTCAATCTTAATTTTCTTTATCTGTTTAAAACTTAATTCGCCGTTTATCCATTTAACAACAGGTGGGACATTTAAAACTTTAGCATTGTTGGCAAGGCATATCTCAATAATTTCTTGTTTTCTTGACGGTTTAATATTTTGAATTGCCAGAATCACACTTTCAATTACATTTTTTTCCAACAGGTCTTTTAATTTATCACTACTGTAAATATTTATACCTTCAATTTTTTTTCCTGTTTTTTTCGGATTATCATCAAGAAATGCGATCACTTTATAATTTTTTTCAGCATCCCTGTCCATAGAGCGTTTTGTAATAATACCTGCTTCGCCTGCACCAAAAATTATTATATTAGTGCTTTCTTTTGAAGTATTTGTAAGCTCAAGATACGAAACTTTAACAATAACACGAAAGGCAGACATTAAAAGTATGCTTGTAATAAATTCAATGATAATGATTGAAAATGGAATAGGAAGCCTTTGGTTTATTGCATAATAAAATATTATATTAGTGAGAACAAAAATCAAGCTGCCAATCGTAATCACTATGAATATTCTGACAATATCCTGAGTGCTTGTATATTTGATAATACCTGCATGAGTTCTTGCAATCAAAAAACTTATCAGTCTTATTACCACAATATAAGCCAGTACTTTTGGATAATCAACCAATTCATGATCAGGAATAGAAAAGTTAAACCTTAACAGGTAAGCAAGTGTAACTGAAAAAATTACAATAGAAATATCTATCAAAAATATCAGCCAGCGTGGTGTGTTTTTATTTGTGATTATCATTGTATAACAGAAATATATAACAAAGGTATAATAAAAATAGATTCAATTTAAAATTATGTATTTAAATTAATAGTTTACACAAAAAATCAAAGAAATTATAATTAAAAATTTTGCACAAAGTAACTCCTTCCCCTTTGGGAGAAGGTTGGGAAGGGGGAATAGCAAAATTGTAGAATATCGAATAAAGATTAACGATTTTAGATTTCAGATTTATCTACATTCTAAATTCATCATTTTAAATTCATCATTATTTGAAAACTGAATTTTGAATATCGAATTATGAATATCGAATTTAGAAAGAATAAAAAACCAAACCTTTATATTTGGAATTCAACACCAAATTTTGTATTTTTGTAATCATGAAAAAGATACTGATATTTTTTCTTTTAATATTCTTTTTAGTTCTATCAAAACACATTTATAGCCAGAGAGAAGCAGATAGATGGTATTTTGCTTTTCATTGCGGTTTGGATTTTAATTCCGGGATACCGGAAGTAACACATGACGGACGCACATATATTCCATTTGGCGGAGTAGGTACAATGTGTGATTCAATTGGCAATTTATTGTTTTACTCTTCCCAAAATACTATTTATACATCTCAACATACAATAATGGAGAATGGCACTGGTTTTGGTGGCGACACTGGGGGTAAGCAAAGTAACCTGATCGTTCCCTGGCCGGGATCGGATTCCTTGTTTTTTGTGTTTAAGATACCAAGTCTCGGTAATGGGCTGGGTTTATATTATAATATTGTTGATATAAGCAAAAATAATGGTTTGGGTGCTGTTATTGAAAAGAATATATTGTTGGAATATGCATGGGATGCTGCTGATAAAATTACTGCTGCAAAGCACGAAAACAAAAGGGATATCTGGATAATTACCCGTAAATTTTTTGAGGATAATTATGCAGTATTCCTGATTTCTCCTGACGGAATAAATGAGACCCCATTGTTGTTTCCTGCACCAGATCGAGGGGATAATTTCGATAGAGGGCATATGAAGATTTCTTTTGATAAAAAGTTTCTTTTTGCCAATTATGAATGGTCTAAGGCAACAGAAATTTGTTCTTTTAACCCTGATACCGGTGAAATAGAGTTTTTATACGAAATGAATAACGGGATTCGTCCTATGGGTTTAGAATTCTCACCTGATTCGAAGTTTGCATATATTTCTTATTGGCCAGCTGATCAAATAATATTAATTAAACAATATAAGATGGAATTTATTAATGATCCAGGTCAATTTATGACATCGGCAGTAGATGTTGGTACTGATATGGGATTCGCGGGTCTCCAATTGGCAACGGATGGTAAAATATACTGTATATATGATAACTCAGGATTCCCTGAATATTTCATTGGGGCTATACATAAGCCATGGGAAACAGGAACAAATAGTCAGTTTGAAAAACATGCAATAAATATGTACCCTGGTGAAACGAGTTTATCTATGCCCAACATCCTTATGGACTACCTTTACCGTTTTGAATTTGAAGGCACTTGCGAGGGTGAGCCGTTTCAGTTCACCTCTAATTTCAATCCTGTCCCCGACTCTATTCGTTGGTTGTTCAGCGATATAAATTCGGGAACCAACAATGTTTCATATGATTTAAACCCAACTCATATTTTTTCAGATGGTGGCCTCTATGAAGTAAAAGCAGATGTATGGTATCCTTCAGGCAGATTCGAACATACAAGCAGGGAAGTAGAAGTTGAATATGCCCCCGAGCCAAACCTCGGCCCGGATACCACAATTTGCAGCGGACAGGAAGTTGTGCTGGATGCAGAATGCGGACCGCATTCATATTCATGGAGCACAGGGCAGGTTGGAGTAAGCCAGATCACTGTTTCGGATTCAGGATGGTATTGGGTGAGAGTGCAGAATGAAGCAGGATGTTTTGATTTTGATTCAATATATATTGCATTCTACCCACCTGCAATAGCCGATACAAGTAATCTGATAATAAGCCCCACCACCTGTGGCGGAAGCATGGGGATAATCCGCGGGCTAACTGTTTCCGGAAATCCACCTTTTCTCTATCAATGGGTTAATGACCTTGGCAATCCAATAGCAAATACTTTAGACATATTTCATTTGCCTGTTGG